>JBPXJX010000392.1:0-2730 GCA_051715525.1 Bacteroidales bacterium | reverse complement strand
TTTGATTTTATAAATAATAGATCAATTATTGAATAAGTATTCAAGTTGCAATACCATGTGTTTAGAAACAAAAATAAAATTTCAGAAAAACTCTAATACTTTTCATAATCCTCCTCTTCAACTTCGGACATTTGAAACTTAAATCCGTTACTTACTCTGCTTACAACTCTATTGGTGTTTCCTTTCTGCGGTTTTTGAACCAAATTATTTTGAGTATTATTATTTCCAAAAAGTTTTTTCAATTTCTCAGCATTATCACTAACTGTAAAAAAAGCGATTAACTCCTTTAGCTGTTCTGCCTGGCTAGCTAACTCCTCTGCACTGCTCGAAAGTTCTTCGCTCGATGAGGCGTTTTGCTGAGCTACATCATTTAATTGAATAATTGAGCTATTTATTTGATTTGCACCTGCGCTCTGCTCGATGCTTGAATTACTTATCCCTTCAACAAGATTTGCAGCAATCTTAATTTGAGGAACAATATCTGATAATATATTCAAAGCTTCATCCGATAGCTCAACACCTCGTTTAGAAAGTACTATTATCTCTTCAGCAGCCAATTTGCTTCTTTCAGCAAGTTTACGCACTTCAGAAGCAACTACAGCAAAACCTCTCCCATGTTCACCTGCTCTTGCTGCCTCAACTGCTGCATTTAGAGCTAGTATATTGGTTTGAAATGCTATATCAGTGATAAATGTAATTTTTTTAGAAACCTCTTTCATATTTTCTGATGCGAGCTTTGTAGTTTCATAACTTTTTGCGATACCCTTTGCTCCATCATTGGAAATCACCTCAGCTTCACCGCTATTTTGAGCATTCTTCTGTATAGTAGTAACCATTTGTTCCATTGTGCTTGAGACCTCCTCAACTGATGATGCTTGCTGAATTGCTGCCTGTGAAGTTTGTTGGCTACTTGAGCTCAATTGCGCGCTTGTGGCCGAAATATTATTGGCTCCTGTTTGAACAGCTAAGACGACCTCTCTTACTTTTCCAACCATTTGGTTTAACGCTTTTGCAAGTATACCTATTTCATCATTTCTCGATTCATCAACCATACCAGTTAGATCGCCTTCTGCAATAAGCTTAGCAAAATTGGACATTGCAACAATCTTATTAATAATTGGGTTTAAAATCTGAAGTAGAATAAGGTAGAAGACAACAATGCTTATTAACATTGTAATGACAATAACTACTAAAAGTTTATTTACAGTTGCGTAAAGATCGCTTTTGTAAATAGATGATGAAATATAACATTTATAGGGTTCAAAATATTTAAAATACTGAACTTTATCTTCCCCACCTTTTGTTTCGGGCCAAACGTACTCTGTTTTAAAATCATCAGGTTTAGATGCCTTAAGCTGTTTAAAAAAGTTGGCATGTGCATAATTTTCGCCTTCTAATTTCGGGTGAATTATAAAATCACCTGTCTCGCTTACGATGAAAGGGTATCCATTTTTATAATATTTTTTGTTTGAAAAAATATTTTTAATCATAGTATAATCTTTCTCCTTCACACCAACGTATAGAATTCCTTTAATTTCACCCTTTATCCTTATTGGCTCATATGCTGTCAAATACCAATCATTTACAACAAAAGCGCGCCCAAAAAAGGTTTTACCCTTCTCGATGGATTGCACGACTTCTGACGAATTGGGAATAAATGTACCAACAGCCCTACTACCATCCTGTTTAAGAACATTAGTTGAAATTCTTAAGTATCCATCGTCTATTTTTTGAAAAATTGTAGCCGTTTGATTAGTTTTAGAATTAATCTCGTCAACAACTTCAGACCTGTTATAAAGGCTTTGACCATTGAGTTTCCATAATGGCAAGTTGTAAACTGATTCTAATTTTGAGATTTGATCAATTGCTTTTACACTAATTATTTCGCTTGATTCAGAGATATCACCCTTACTATATAATATGCTATGAGCCAAGTTTAATGATATACCCACGGCTTCCTGCTTTTGCTTAACATGATCTTCTAAGATTGTATAAAGATCCTGCACATGATCCCGCATCCTTTCATCGGTCTCGCGTACAATCTCTTTTTTAACTGTTACAAACAAAATCACACCTAGTCCTGAAAAAATGATAACTAAAAGAGTTAATACTGCTAGGTTTATTTTAGCTTTTAGCATTATTGTTTTCATAATCAATAATTATTTTTGGTGTCATTAAATCAAAATAATATCTTTTATTTTGAATATCAGAATATTATAAAATCACCCTTGGGTTAATTAGTTACTTTTCTCGGATTCTAAAATGAAAGTTTGAAAAAGGTTAGCTAATTAATGAATTATCAATATGTAACTTCCCATAGAAAACATCGTTAAGTGTCTTCTCAAGGGTGTTAAAGATGTTTGTTTTTAAAACGAACCCTTTAAAGCCAGCCTCAATTACCTGATCAAGAAAAACCTTTTCAATATGCATGGTGACAGCAATAATTTTAAGGTTAAAGTGTAACCATGTAATTCTTCTAGCGGCCTCAATACCGCTTACCTGATTCATCATTATATCCATAAGAATAATATCGGCTTCGCGAATAATCGTTTCATTTAAGGCTAAAAACTCTTCTCCACTTGCAGCCTCTGCAATAACTACATGGTTGAGTCTATGCTCAAGATAAAACTTAAGGTTTTCGCGAAACTCCCCATTGTCGTCAACAATAATTAGTTTCATTTTGAAGTAGGTATTTTTTAATTAAATTCTATCAGAAATATAAAATATCTA
>JBPXJX010000391.1:0-3841 GCA_051715525.1 Bacteroidales bacterium | reverse complement strand
TTATTTACTTGCATTAATTATCGCCATAATTTCCCTTCACCTAACCCCCTAATACTGATTTTATGAAAAAACCTTTCTTAAAAAGTCGACTATTCGCTATTTCAACCTTATTAGCGATTTCAGCATTTATTATCTCCTGCGAGAAGGAGAGTATTGAACCTACACCAAAACAAGCTGTTGTCTCTGCTAATGCCCCAATCTATGCTGCGGCTACTGCAACAAGAGATAATAATATGGCTTTAGGAAATCCTTCAGGTGCAGCGGCTAATACATCATACCCAAACAACTATTTAATGACAAAGACTCAGTATACCATGTCCTACAACAATAGCAAAAAGACTTGCAACTGGGTTTCGTGGCATCTTAGTTCTGCATGGCTAGGCTCAGCTGCCCGTCAGGATGATTTTAGAGCCGATGCAACTTTACCTTCAAGTTGGACTGCAGTTGGAGGGACTGATTATTCTGGTTCTGGATTTGACCGTGGTCACATGTGTCCAAGTGCTGACAGAACAGGATCTGTAACCGATAATTCGGCAACTTTCCTTATGACAAATATGATTCCCCAATCGCCTAAAAACAATCAAATAACATGGGCAAATCTTGAGAACTACTGTAGAACCCTTGTTAATGCAGGCAATGAGTTATACATAATTTCAGGTCCTTATGGTCAAGGCGGAACAGGTTCATCAGGTTACAAAACTACAATATCATCTAAAAGCATTGTTGTACCTGCTTACACTTGGAAAATAGTTGTTGTACTCCCTGTCGGTTCTAGCGATGTTACAAGAATAACTTCATCAACTCGAGTTATTGCAGTTTGGATGCCAAACAACCAAACTGTTAATAGCCAATCCTGGGGATATTATAGAAAAAGCGTTGATTATATCGAAAGCCAAACAGGCTACAACTTTTTATCAAATGTATCAACAACAATTCAAAGTGCAATTGAGTCGAAAGTTGACACAGGAGCAACAAACTAAGTATTGTGAAAACATGGTTTAAGCAAAAAGCCCTACTAATTTAGCAGGGCTTTTATTTTCGTTAGGTTTGTTGAGATCTTTTTAACAAACTTGATGTAAGGATAATTGTTTTGATAGCTTATCAAGTTCATCCTTTGCCGATTCAAGAGAAATAGTTTTCATAAGCGGTATAATCTGCTTGCCATTTATATCAAATAGGATAATCATAAAATTCTTTTCTGAAATATCAACCGAACGGCTGCCACGACTATAGGCACGCCATGTTCTATTTGATTGTCTAATATCAATATTCATGTTGGGTTCAACAGGTAACCACTTTCCAACTTTTATTGCTCCAAATAGGTTATTGCAGAATCGAACTCTTTTGTTATCAAAATCAATTAATGTACTAGTTGAGGAAAAGCCAACAAATGCCCCAATTATAATTAAAAACAGGCCTGAAAGCGATAAAAAGATTAATGCGACTCCAACTATAAAAATTGTAATACCTGCTATAGTTCCCACAGGACCAAAAGACTTATCGAGTTTATTCTCTTTTATCATGGCGTTTTAATTAAATAAGGCCCTAAGATTTTTAGGGCCTTATTGTGTGTTTGATAATCAATTCTATATTCCAGTAATCATAAACTCAACACGTCGGTTTTTTGATCTACCCTGTGCTGTTTTATTTGGATATTTAGGCTTAGTTAAACCATAACCTTTCGATACAACCCTTGATGATGGTATTCCTTGTGAAATAACATAATCTGCTACTGATTTTGCTCTCTTTTCTGAAATTGCTAGGTTTATACTAGCAGATCCAACGTTGTCAGTATGACCACTAATTTCAACCGTTACTTCGGGGTACTCATTTAAGAAAGCAACTAATGCGTTAAGGGATTTAAAAGAAGCTGGTTTTAAATCTGCCTTGGCTGTTTCAAAGTAAATATGTTCAATATCAACCGATTGCCCAACCTCAATTGGGGTAACGTAGAAGTTCTTAGGAATCTTAGTTTTGCCTTTCACCTTAGTTAAATCGATTGGCTCATATTTGTTGTAGAAGTTTTTTACCGATGGTGTTAAATCGTAATAGTAGCCAACTGGGAGTTTAAGCGTATACTCCAATTTAACGGAATCGTATTTAAATGCTGGCGAAACGGTACCATTAATCTTCATCTTAACAGGTATACCCTGTTCAAGCGGCTTATTTGTTTTGGTATTTATAACCTGTCCGTTAAGGATAGCCATGTTTGCATCTTTAAACTCACCGAATACATCATGCTTAACAACGGTAAACTCTACATACCCTGTTAAATCAAGGGTGTTTTCAATAGGATTGAAATCTTTAGATGATATTGCGGTTCTGTATTGTTTCCCAAATGGTAAACGAATTGTAAACTCTCCAGTTGCTGCATCAATTTTAACGCTATCAACCATCATCCCATTAATTACCAGTTTGATGTTAGGATTACCGATAATTGGGCTTAAAGTATTATTGTCGAGTGCAGTACCTTTAACTTCAACCCAAGGTTTTGATGTTACATACAGATTTACCTCTTGCTCCTGATAAACTGTTTGGTTTTTTACATTTACAGTATCCGCCTTACCAATAAAGTTTGGAACTTGAGCTTTTAAGATGTAAATCGAGTCAAGTGGAAGTAGCGCCTGATAGCTGGCAACAAGCGAATCGTATTTTACGGAATCTGAAGCAATGCCATTTATTAATACTTTAGGTTTTTTGGCAACTGAAATTGGCAGATTTGTTCTTGTATCGATAATGTTACCTTTAATAAAAACGTAGGGTTTAGTTTCGAGGTAAAGGTTAAGTTTCTCCTCTTTAAATTCTTTTAATCCCTTAGTATCAATTTGGCCAGATATTCCAATCCAGTTGTTTAATTTAGGTTTTAATGTATAAACGGAATCAAATGGTAATAATACTTCGAATGATGCTGATGCCTTATCTATCTTTAATCCTGAAAATGGTTGATCGTTTACAAGAATTTGATATGCTGTGTCGGTAAGCATTAGGGTCTCATTCTTTTTATTTAGAATTAACCCTGTTACTTTAACGTAAGGATTCTCCTCAAAAATTTTCACTCTAAAAATATCTGATTTCCCCAAAGAGTTAGTTACCGAACAGTAGTAAGCCCAGCTACCTTTTGCATTTAATGCGTAGTATGAGTTCCAGTCAGGTGTGTTTACTGTATCACTTAACAATTGAGGTTTCGACCAATTAAGGTAAGAGTCATCGGTTCGGGTTGATTTGTAAAAATCGTATCCATTTCTTTTGCCATTAAAGTTGCCCGAAAAGTAAAGGGTTTTACCATCTGGACTTAGGAATGGCGCCTCAGCGCTTCGACCACTGTTAATACCTCCTTTTAGCTCTTTGGGTTTGCCATATTTATCACTATCCTTTTTCTTTTTCGATACATAAATGGTAAGTTTTTGACTATTGTTTGCTGGGGCAAACGAGATAAATAGATACTCCTTGTCAGGTGCTAAAAATGCGGAGGAGTACTTTCCTCTGTTCTTTTTTGAGATTTTTGAAACTCTTAGTTTTGTTGGTTTACTCCAAGAGCCATCCTCCTTTTTTTCAATTGTAGAAAATCCTCGGTTTAGGTATAATGTGCCACGCTTATTGTAAATACCATTTATTAAAAAGGTTTTTCCATCGGCTACTGCTGATAAAATAGCATTGTACTGACCAATATTAACCTCTTTTGTTAATCGTTTTGCTTCGTTCCATGTGCCATCATCATTTAGGGTGCTATACCAAACGTCTTGGCTATTTCGCTTACCAAATGCATTTTCGGGATGGTTAACCCTAACAAAGTAAAGTGTTTTTCCATCAATTGATAGAACTGGATTAATTTCGGGGTACG
>JBPXJX010000390.1:0-1542 GCA_051715525.1 Bacteroidales bacterium | reverse complement strand
TTGGTGACGAAGCAATTGCCCAAGGAGCAATTGATGGAGGATTGTCGGGCATTTACGCATATCCTGGAACACCCTCAACGGAAATTATGGAATACGTTCATGGTTCAAAGCAAGCTGCTGAAATGAACATCCATAGATTATGGTCGACGAACGAGAAAACAGCTATGGAGTCAGCACTAGGTATGTCGTATGCTGGCAAGCGTGCAATGGTTTGCTTTAAGCATGTAGGGCTAAATGTTGCGGCTGATGCATTTGTAAATGCATCAATTACTGGAGTTAATGGTGGTTTAATTGTTGTTTCTGCCGATGATCCTTCAATGCACTCATCACAAAACGAACAAGATTCAAGATTTTACGCAAAGTTCACTATGATTCCAATTCTTGAGCCATCAAACCAACAAGAGGCTTACGAAATGGCATATTATGGGTTTGAACTTTCTGAAAGACTAAACGTACCGGTAATGCTTCGTATCACTACTCGTTTAGCCCACTCAAGAGCAGGTGTTAAACGTTTTGAACAGAAGAAACAAAATCAACTTAAATTACCTACCGATCCACGTCAATTCGTATTATTACCTGCAATAGCTCGCAAAAACTATAAGAAATTACTCGGTATGCAGCCAAATATGGAGGTTGAATCCGAAAAGTCCTCATTCAATAAGTATATTGATGGTTCAAATAAAAAGTTAGGCATTATAACTGCTGGTTTAGCGTTTAACTACTTAATGGAGAATTACGCTGATGGTAAAAACCCTCATCCAATTCTAAAACTTTGCCAATACCCACTTCCCGAGAAGCTTGTTGCCAAACTTTATAATGAATGTGATGAACTATTAATTATTGAAGATGGTTATCCAATGATTGAGGAGATGATAAAAGGTTTCCTTAACCTTGGTAAGCCCGTTCATGGCAGATTAGATGGAACTTTACCACGCGATGGCGAATTGAATCCCAATATCGTTGCAAAGGCATTAGGTATGGAAATAGCAGAGGGTCAAGATGTACCTGAAGTTGTAAAGAATCGTCCACCTTCACTTTGCCAGGGTTGTGGTCACCGCGATGTTTTTGAAGAGCTAAACGAAGTTCTCTTGGAATACGGTTCTGGTCGTGTTTTCTCAGATATTGGATGTTACACTTTAGCTGCATTACCTCCATATAATTCAATCAACTCATGTGTTGACATGGGTGCTTCGATTACAATGGCAATTGGTGCAGCTGATGCAGGTTTAGTTCCAGCAGTTTCAGTTATTGGCGACTCAACATTTACCCATAGTGGTATGACTGGACTACTCGACGCCGTAAATAAAAACTCACCGATAACTGTTATAATCTCCGATAACTCTACAACAGGTATGACTGGTGGTCAAACATCGGCAGCTCATGGAAGAATATATGAGATATGTAAAGGTTTAGGGGTTGATCCTGAGCATTTAATCGTAATGACTCCTTTGAAGAAATTCCACGAAGAGAATGTTAAAACCATAAGAAGAGAGCTAGAGTACAAAGGCTTATCAGTTTTAATTCCTCAAAGAGAATGTATTC
>JBPXJX010000389.1:0-2781 GCA_051715525.1 Bacteroidales bacterium | reverse complement strand
TAGGTACAATAACTATGCGTGCTAGTGATATTTTTAATACTCGTAAATTCCAGTCTAACACAAACATGACCAATAATTTAGGTGAACCTTATTCTATTTATTCATCAGAATGGCATGAAAGCAGAATTATCTTTATTGGTTTCTCCTATAAAATAAACGATTACAAGCAACGTCGTGATAATAAAATGGACGATAATACCGACTTTGAAAACCAATAATTTCTTAAGAACAAGTTTTTTAAGGGGAGGTAACTCCCCTTTTTTTATAAAAAACAAATGCCGAAGTAGCTTCGGCATTTTATATGATTAGCAAAATTTCATAACTAGGCTTCGCCTCCTCCACCAAAGTTGATAGGAAAATTAGGTGCGCCACCACCTTCGGCTAGTTTTATGGTTCCATGATTCGATTCGAATTTTGCAATATTATCCTGAAGTGCCAATAAAAGCCTTTTTGCATGATCCGGAGTTAAGATTATTCTTGATTTAACTTGAGCCTTGGGCATTCCAGGCATAATTCGTACAAAGTCAACAATAAACTCTGATGCAGAGTGTGTTATAACAGCAAGGTTGGAATAAGTTCCTTGTGCTACTTCATCGTTAATTTCAATATTGATTGGGTTATTCTTATCGGACATAGCTATTTGATTTTATATTTAAGGTAAAGGTAAAAACTCTAGTGATAATACTATAAGAAAGGCTGCAAAATTGCAGCCTTTCTTATTTATATTTAAAGTAAACGATTACTCGTCATCCTCTTCAACACCAACCTCAACAACGTGACTAACGTGTGCTGTAGGATCGTGCTCCTCCTTCGAGAATACTACCATATTGTCAAACTCACGCAAACCAGTACCCGCAGGAATTAAGTGACCACAAATAACGTTCTCTTTTAGACCTTCTAGGTAGTCAACTTTACCTCTAATTGCTGCTTCGTTAAGAACTTTTGTTGTTTCCTGGAACGATGCTGCAGACATAAAGCTGCTTGTTTGTAAAGAAGCCCTTGTAATACCTTGCAATACCTGACTTGAAGTTGCAGGAACTGCATCACGAGCCTCAATTAGCTTAAGGTCTTTCCTCTTAAGAATTGAGTTTTCATCGCGAAGTTTACGAGCAGTGATGATCATACCCGGTTTAACAACCGTTGAATCACCGGAATCAACTACGATTTTCTTATCAAAAATCCAATCGTTTTCATCCATGAAATCCCATTTGTCAACGATTTGTTTTTCAAGGAAACGAGTATCACCTGGATCCTCAATTTCTACCTTACGCATCATCTGACGAACGATAATCTCAAAGTGTTTATCATTAATCTTCACACCCTGCATACGGTAAACTTCCTGAACCTCGTTTACGATATACTCTTGAACCTTAGTAGGACCTTTAATTGCAAGAATATCTGAAGGCGTTATAGCACCATCTGAAAGTGGAATACCAGCCTTTACATAATCGTTTTCCTGAACAAGGATCTGCTTAGAAAGTTGTACTAAGTACTTCTTAACTTCACCCGTTTTTGAAGTAACGATAATCTCTCTGTTACCACGTTTAATCTTACCGAATGATACTTCACCATCTATCTCAGATACAACTGCTGGGTTCGAAGGGTTACGTGCCTCAAATAGCTCAGTAACGCGTGGAAGACCACCAGTGATATCGCCCGATTTACCCATAGCTCGAGGTATCTTCGATAGGATATCCCCTGCTTTAACCTTCTTAGCATCTTCAACAACGATATGTGCCGATACTGGTAAGTTATATGAACGGAATACTTCTCCTTTGCTATCAAGAATCTTAATCATAGGGTTCTTGGTCTTATCACGAGAGTCAATAATTACCTTCTCACGATAACCTGTTTGCTCATCTGATTCTTCCTTGAATGTTACATCTTTTACAACTGAATCAAACTCAACAGTACCCGCGGATTCAGAAATAATTACTGCATTCCATGGATCCCATTCGCAAATTAGCTGTCCTTTAGTTACTACATCATTATTGTTAATATATAACTTCGAACCGTAAGGAATTGTATGTGTTGAAAGCGTAATACCAGTATTTCTATCAATAATACGCATCTCGGCAAGACGTCCGATAACAATTAAATACTTCTCACCATTTTCATCTTCACGTTCAACAGTCTTAAGCTCTTCAATTTCAGCTTTACCTTCGAAACGTGCTACAATTTTAGAATCTGATATGATGTTCGATGCAGTACCCCCAACGTGGAATGTACGAAGTGTAAGCTGTGTACCAGGTTCACCGATACTTTGCGCAGCAATAACACCAGTAGCCTCACCAATTTGAACCATTCTTCCGGTTGCAAGGTTACGACCGTAACACTTAGCGCAAACGCCTTTTTTCGATTCGCAGGTTAATACCGAACGAATTTCAACTTGCTCAATTGGAGAGTTATCGATCTCTTTAGAGATTTCTTCGGTCAACTCCTCGCCAGATGCAACAATTAGTTCACCTGTAAGCGGGTGATAGATGTCATGCACTGTTGTACGACCAAGAATTCTTTCATAGAGAGTTTCAACAATCTCCTCGTTTTTCTTGATTGCAGTAGCTACAAGACCACGAAGTGTACCACAATCGTTCTCAGTGATAATAACATCTTGAGAAACGTCAACCAAACGACGGGTTAGGTAACCTGCGTCAGCAGTCTTAAGCGCTGTATCGGCAAGACCTTTACGAGCACCGTGGGTTGAGATGAAGTACTCAAGAACCGATAGACCCTCTTTAAAGTTTGAAAGAATTGGGTTTTCGATAATCTCGCTTCCTGTTG
>JBPXJX010000388.1:0-2613 GCA_051715525.1 Bacteroidales bacterium | reverse complement strand
AATTGGTATGCTTGTGGCATTTCAGAGCCTTATGATTAGCTTTTTTCAACCTATTGAAAACATTGTTCAGCTCGGAGGTGAGATTCAGGAAACCGAGGGTGATATGAATAGATTAGATGATGTTCTGAAATCAAAACTTGACCCGCTAGTTGTAAATAATCAAGAAAATAATAATAAAACAATTATTCCAATCGACTATAAGCTTGACGGTTACATTGAGTTTAAAAATGTAACCTTTGGTTACAGCTTGAACTCTCCTCCTTTAATTGAGAATTTTAATCTAAAAATTAACCCTGGAGAACGAGTAGCTCTTGTTGGTGGATCGGGGAGCGGAAAATCAACGATAATTAAATTGCTAATTGGGTTTTACGAGCCTTGGAGTGGAGAAATTCTTTTCGATGGAAAGCCAAGAATATATTGGCCAAGAGAGGTTATTAATAACTCACTGGCCATGGTATCTCAAGATATCTTCATGTTTGAAGGAACTATTCGCGATATTTTAACCATTTGGGATTATACTGTCCCTGATAAATTAGTAATAAATGCAGCGAAAGATGCTTGTATTCACGATGTTATATCAAGCAAGGTTGATTCATATGAATATTTTATTTCTGAAGGAGGCAAGAATTTAAGCGGGGGACAAAGACAAAGAATCGAAATAGCAAGATCTTTAGTAGGAGAACCAACTTCGCTAATACTTGATGAAGGAACTAGCGCCTTAGATCCAATAACTGAAAAAATGGTTATGGATAATATTAGGCGACGAAAGTGCTCTGTAGTTGTTGTTGCTCATCGATTAAGTACAATTAGGGATAGTGATGAAATAATTGTTCTTAAAAATGGTAAGGTTTGTGAAAGGGGTATTCATAGTGAACTAGTGAGCTTGAATAGGGAATATGCTAAATTAATTGAAAACTAGATTTTGATATTATAATGGTTGATATTATTATCGATATTTTTAAGAAAAAGGGAGATCAAAGGGTATTATCAGTAATAACTCCTTTCGTTATTAATGATCCTGAAAAAATTTATTTTATTGATAGAGGACGTATTAATTTAAGTAGTACTAAATACGTTAAAGGGAAAAGTAAAGGCAGATTATATAATTTTGCTTTTTTTGAAGTAGGCGAGATATTCTTTGGTATTAAACAAATTAATAGCAATGGACTTGTATTCCTTGCTGACGCTGAAGAAGATAGCGTCATTTATGAGCTAAATCTATCGATTTTAAAAGAAGAAGTTAAAAAAAATAAAAAATGTGCATCCGTTTTCATTAATTACTTAGAAAAATGGGTTACCAGAATATATGATGCTATAAATGACGATACAACTATAATAACTCCTCCCATTCAAAAGAATTTACCACAAAATGGAAGTGTTAAAATTGAAATAAATACAATAGTTTCAACAAATCTTGAGGTTATTTGGATAGAAACAAATCGGATTGAACATTTCTTGTTCAATGGGCACATCAAGATTAAGCCCCATTCTAAGGTTTTTTTTCCTATTACAAAGAGATCTTTTCTAAAAGCAGAGTCAAATACTGAAGTTGAAATGAAACCAACTTCTTTAGTAATTGCAGAAACTGAGTTTTGGGAAAGTTTGGAGCTTCTTCACCGCTTAGTACTAGAAAGCGATGCTTATGAAGCAGTTCAATATAAAATATTATCTGAAAAAAGGCTTGAAAAAAAATATTCTGCTGTCCAAAATGAGTTATCTTCATCAATACATAATGCATACTCAATATTAACAAACACCAACACCAAAGAAATAATTACAAGCGAACCTAATGTTGATAATATCTTTTTCAAGATTTGTAAAATCTTGGCTAACCAATCAAATATTGAGTTGAAAATTCCTCCACAGTTACAAAACTCCGTTAATTCAGTCGAAAATATTTGTAGATACTCAAGCATCAGATATCGTGAAATAATTCTTGAAGGCAAATGGTTCAATGAGCATGGTGCAGGTAATTTTCTCGGATTTTTAAAAGATACGAACAAACCCATTGCCTTGATATATAAAAAAGGAAAATATCATGTCATTGATCACAATAATAACTCTTTCGAAGTAAACTCAAAAAATGCAAATCAAATTGGAAGAATCTGCTATTCATTTTACAAACCTCTTCCAAAGAGAAAACTTGATTTCTTTGATTTGTTGAAATATGCTTTATCAAAAAATAATGATGATATCAAACGTTTATTTATAGCTGGTTTCCTATCAACTGTTTTAGCATTGGTTTTACCTATTCTAACTGCAGTCCTTTTTGATGAAATTATACCAAACGCACAAAGAAATCAATTACAACACATTGCTTACGCTTTATTAATGGCTGCTCTAGGAGGTGTCTTCTTTGAAGTAGCAAAGAATATATCAATTTTAAGATTAAGAGGGATGATAGATAGCAACCTTCAAGTTGCTTTATGGGATAGAATATTAGATTTACCCTCTGAATTCTTTCGTAAGTATTCAGCTGGAGATCTTGCACAAAGAACCCTAGGAATATCATTTATATTAAACATCTTATCAAGCATTACATTAAATGCAATAATTAGTGGTTTATTCTCTGTATTAAACTTTTTTTTACTCTTCTATTATAGCTGGATTTTA
>JBPXJX010000387.1:0-6005 GCA_051715525.1 Bacteroidales bacterium | reverse complement strand
TTAAATAGTAAATGTTCACTCAAATAAAGAAAGGCTGCTTCGTTTCAAAGCAGCCTTTCTTTATTTCTAAATATTTATAGAGTTTGAGCGATATTCTGCATCTCATTTGATTTTTCTTTACCGAGGTATGTATCAATAATCTTGTGCATCAAGTAAATAACCGGGGTGAATAGTATTGCTAGCACAATCTTGTAGATATATTGGATAAGGCCTACGGCAAGCACTTGCTGAATAGACCAATTTCCCAAGAAATAGAAAGCGATTAGCAGAATAAGAAAACTGTCAATGAATTGAGATACTACCGTTGACCCTGTTGCTCTTAGCCATAAATGTTTGTGCTGGGTCAATTTTCGAATATATTTAAAAACATAAGCATCAACAATTTGCCCAACAAGAAAGGCAATTATTGACCCGATAATAATTCCCATCCCTTGCCTAAAAATGGCATTGTAAGCATTATTGATGTTCATAGGGTTTCCATCTGCATCAACGGAATTATTTTGAAGCCAGAAATCGGCTGGCGGAGTTTTCATTGCCAAATAAATTAGAAAAAAAGCGTATCCAATCATTCCCGCACCGATATAGCTAATACGTTTTACTCCGCTTGTCCCAAAATACTCGTTGATAATATCCGATAGAATAAAAACAATAGGCCAAATAATAACCCCAACACTTACGTTTAAACTAAAACTCTCACTAATTGGTTGCATGTGAAGAAGTTTCTCGAAGGAAAAAATCTTTGCACCAATTACCTCTGCTATTAAAGCATTTGTTAGGAAAAGTGTGGAAAGGATTATAAAAAGATTTTGCTTTTTATTTGAATTGATTTGGCTATTATCCATTAATTCTTCTTTAAGTCAAGTAATAACCAAAGTTATTAAAAAAAAATTAACAGTCAACTTTTTATCAATTGTATTTAAAATTTGGCTTAAACGATTGGGTGCACATAAGGTTTATTAATAAAAAGTTTTTTTGTCAAAACTATTTACACGTTTGTCAAATTGAACCCTTGTATTTTGAATTTTATTGAATCAAACAGTTGAGGCTATTAAAAATAATCATACCTTTATAAATTAAGACATGTAGTGTTATAATTTCAAAATTATGAAGATATACGAAGCGCTCAACGTAAGGAAAGACGAGGTGTTGCCTGTATCACTATTCATTTTTCAATCTGTTTTCTTAGGCATTTTCCTTGGAGCATTCGACGTAGGTGCCAATACGCTTTTCCTACAAGCATTTGATTCATCAATGATATCTAAGGCATTTGCCGTTTCAGGACTTGTAGGTATAATACTTACCTCGTTATATACCTATTTTCAGGGTCGAATTGTTTTTGCTCGATTATCAGCAATTAACCTATTTGTTGTTTTTGCCATTACTTTTTTATTAGGTTTTGGATACCTTTTTACTGACTCTAAATGGCTTGCCTTTGGACTTTTTGTTATGATGGGCCCTTTGAATATTGTAGCACTTGTAGGATTCTGGGGTGCAGTTAGCCGAATTTTCGATTTAAGACAAGGAAAACGACTTTTCGGTATAATTGATGGAGGCCAGGTTATTGGTGTTATTCTGAGTAGCTGGGCTGTTCCATTTCTTGTTGCTAATGGATTTAACACACACAATCTTTTGTATATCAGTGCGTTTAGTATATTTTCAGCGTTTTTCATACAGCTTTTCATTAGCCGATTATTTTCAAAGCAGCTAAAAATAAAAGTAACCAAAGAGCAGAAAGAGAGTCGTTTTATCGACACTATAAAAATTCCATATGTTAGAACTATGGCAATTTTTGTTGTTCTTTCGATGCTGGTTGCCTTCTTTGTACATTACCTATTCCTTGCCGTGGCTAAAACTCGTTTTGAAAATCCTGATGAGTTGGCAAAATTTCTTGGCGGTTTAATGGGTACTTTAACCTTTGTAAGTATTCTAATCAAAAGTTTTGTTTACGGAACTTTAATGAAAAATTACGGGTTGAAGGTTACTTTGCTTGTATCTCCTGTAATCATGGCTTTGCTTACAGTTGGTGCAGCATTTGTTGGATCATTATTTGGTTATACAATTGAATCAGCCTCATTTACCTTTCTTTTCTTGCTAATATCGTTAAGCAAGCTATTCCAAACTGCATTAAAAGGTGCAGTAGAAAGCCCTTCGCTGAAAATGATTTACCAATCGCTCGATCCATCTATTCGTTATGAAGTGCAAGCGCGTGTTGACGGTACTGTTAATGAGATGTCGGCATTATTCTCAGGAATTCTACTAACCGTATTTGGATTAATTTCGTTCTTTACCCTTATTCATTATATATATGTGCTTATTATTATTATAGGGTTATGGGCAATTATTACTCTTTATTTATACAAAGGATACAGAAAAACATTGCAGCTGACTTTGCTCAGGACAGTGCGTCGCGACAGCAAAACAAAGAAAAGTGATGAGTTCTTATCTGATTTAAGTTTAGATGCTTTATCTGATCAAATATCGATTATTGAAAGGAGTAAACCATGGAATCTTGTTTCATACATCAAGGATAAACTTTTTGAGCTAGATAGCTCAAAATTTTCCGTTTTACTCGACAAAATCAAAGATCTTGGAAATACCACCTTTATTAATCACCTAAACAAGCTAAAGGTCAGAGTTGATGATAATGAGGTGCATAAAATGATCGACTCAACTATTGCTTATTTAAATCAAATAAATGCAGATTGTGACGATATAAAAAAAATCAAAACATTAATTAGCTCTAAAAATTTTGAAGATCGAAAGTATGGGGCAATTCTAATTGGTGCCTCTTCAAATAATGATGTAAAGAATAACCTAACTTTCTTGATGCGCGACCTGGTGCCTGCTGTAAAAAAACAAGCGCTTTGGGCTGCAAAGGGAACAAAATCTAAGGAGATAATTATTTTTCTAATCGATTTTCTCGATAAGGATCAATACGCTCCTCTTGCACATTACGCCTTAATGGGAACTGGCGAAACTGGGCTCGAGATGCTTGAACTTGCATTCCAGCGAACCAATGTTTCAGATACATTCAAGGAACGAATACTTCGTGTTATTCCTAGCACAGGGAGCTCTATTGCTGCATCGGTTCTTTTCAATAGGCTTTCCATAAAATCAAGCTATCGCGCCCAAATTATGGATGGACTTTTAAAAATTAATTTCGTTGCCGACGATAAGGATAAGCTTGCCCTGAATCATAAACTAATTGAACAGTCTGGCATTTGCGCATGGAATATAAATGCTTTTTACTATTGCCCATCAAGTGAAAAGTTTCAACTGCTAAAAGATGAACTTGATAATGAGTTTCATAAGAGTATCCATCATCTTTTCGATCTGCTTAAACTCGCTTACGATAAGAACTCGATAGAGGCTGTACTTGAAAATCTCGAAGCAGGAACAGGCGAAAGTATTGCATTTGCAGTTGAACTTATCGATACTTTCGTTGAAGAGGACATTAAACCATACATTGTTCCCTTACTAGAGGATAATAGCATCTCTAATAAGATTTGGGCACTTCAAAACTATTTCCCGTTACGTGAACTAGATACCGATAGCCTTCTAAAAGCTGTTATTAATCGCGATAATAATCTAATTGGTAAGCAAGCAAAGATATATGCATTGAATGCGTTCCAATACTTAGATAATTTTAGCACAAGTGCCGACTTAGTTGCTCAAATGTTTAATACCGATAAAGTTCTACGACAAATATCTGCTCAACTAATTGAGCAAATCGATAGCAGCCAGTATTTGAAAACCAAAAAGCGGCTTGGTGATAAGCTTAGGGTTGAACTCGACAGACAGCTAAGTAATTTGAATACAACTGGCTTAACACCATATGATAGGATAAATTTCTACAAGACATGTTTTAAAGGGGCTGCAGTAGAAGAGGATGTTATTTTCATGCTCTATAATTCTAGCGTAATAAAACTTTCAAATCAGAATCTATTCGATTTGGAGATATTTAAAGACAAACCTTTTGTAATATTTATTGAGAAAGGGAGTATTAAAGTTAATAAAGGTAATCAAAATAAAGATTTGTTTAGAGTTGGTGAAGCATTGAATACAATTTACTTTATGGGAAATGATTGTGAATTAATCTCTGAACAGGATACGGTTATCCATTACATTGATTACGAAAAAATTTCAAATGGCATTTACGATAACGATTTTTTAATTAAATATATCGAAAAACAACCACTAAGTAATTAAGAAGTAGATTTAAAGCACTTTAGTTATGAAACAAACAACAGTTTTCCGGCAATTAATATACAACATTGTATTTCCTGTGGTAATTACATTGATTCTATTGGGCATATATAATTTCCGAAATACTAGAATAATTCTTCGAGAGGGAAGCCAAACGCGTAATTTTCTTATTTCAGATGAGATTACTCAAGTATTGAAATTTCAAGATGTAACACTACTTGTACTGGAGGATAATTTAAACCCGATGCTTGGCCAAGTAAGTAATAAGTTGATTGTGAACTATTTTTCATCAACAAAAAACATTAATAAGGCAAATTTATCTAAAATACGTGATGAACTTAATCTCGATCCTAGCTTATACGATATTTATATCATTGATACTAATGGAGTTGTAGTAAATACTACCTTTACTAAAGACTTAGGAATAAACTTCTTTTCGTTTGGAGAAGAACATAAAGCCCTTATCAAGAAAATATTTAGAGAGGGTGAGTTTAAAAGCGAGAAATTTACCATTGAAGCAGCAACACGAAGATTAAAAAAGTACACCTATCAACCTACATTAGATGGTAATTACATTGTTGAACTAGGCGTTTACTCTTCAACAGCAGATGAAATAGTTAATATTATTAAAGGTACGCTTGATGAGCTGAATAAGAAAGAGAAATCAATTGTTTCAGCTGAGCTATTCATGAATGCCGACAACCCCTTTTCGCTTACACGAATGGAGGAAACACCCGTTGAAGAGAAGGAGTTTATTAAGCAACGATTTCAAAATAGAGATAGCGCTCTTTTAGAGAAAAAAGTTGACCGCCGTTACCTTTCCTATCAATATTTTTTCATGGATTCGCGTAACTCCGATCTTTACAAAGGATCAGTAATTAAAATTGTTTCCGATAAAACACAAGAAATTAGGGATGAATATATTAGGTTGTTTACTTTTGTTTTTATTTTTATTGTTGTTTTGTTATTGATAATCAGTTTAATATACCGTAGGACAAGAAATATTACAAATCCAATTCGTAAGCTTGTTAACAATGTTAATCGAATCGCAGATGGTAATCTTAGCGAGCGGGCCGAGGTTGCTGGTAATAATGAAATAACAACTCTATCTCAAAAGTTCAATGTGATGATAGAGCAGCTCGAGGAGCTTTATACCGATTTGGATAAAAAGGTTAAGGAGCGTACAGCACAGGTTGTTGCTCAGAAAGAGGAGATAGAGACGCAGCGCGATGAACTCGAAAAACATCGCGATCAGCTAGCCGAACAGCAAAAGCACATCATGGATAGTATAACATACGCTAAGCGTTTGCAAACCGCGATTCTTCCAACTCATGATTATATTAATGATTTATTCCCAGAGCATTTTATAGTTTTTCATCCAAAGGATGTGGTAAGCGGCGATATTTATTGGTTTAACCAGTTAAATGGTAAACGCTATTTCTCAGCAATTGACTGTACAGGTCATGGAGTACCCGGTGCGATGGTGTCAATGGTAGGTCATAACTGGTTGGAGTATGCCGTGAAGGATCTAAAGCTTGAACGCCCAGTAGATATTCTTGGTGCGTTGAATGAGGGGGTTACATCAACATTCAAAGAGAAAGACGAAGATGGGGCAGTTAAGGATGGTATGGATTTAGCTCTTTGCTGTGTAGATTATAAGGCAATGAAGTTGCAATTTGCTGGCGCATATAACCCAGCAATTATTGTACGTAACGGAGAACTTATTCAGCTAAAAGGCGATAAGTGCCCTATTGGCGCATTCTCAAGAAGAGCTGTTGCTGGTTTTACTCATCAGGAGA
>JBPXJX010000386.1:0-10410 GCA_051715525.1 Bacteroidales bacterium | reverse complement strand
AAAAGACACTGTTGTAACTTTGCTTGAAATGGTGAAACTCTTTTTCAGTGTACCTCCGCTATAAGTCCCTCCCGTATATAAACCGCTGCTAACAGTTCCTGTACTTGTTCCTCCTACATAGATAGAGTATGAACCTCCGCTCACCAAGGATGATGATGAAAATAACAACTTATAACAGCCATTAAGAGGTTTAAATGTTACAATATCTGTTCCGCTTGAATTCTGGATATGAATTAGTGAACTAGATGAAATGATACTTGACGAAGAGATGAAAAGATTATACTGTGCCGATGAATTACTCATGGCCTTTGTCATATTTGAACTTGAGCCTGCACCAATAAACATACCGCCATTCATAATAAAGTTTCCATTAAAATCGGCAGCCTCCTCAACTCCTTGGGCAGGGCCATTGGCAATTACCAAACCACCACTCATTTCAACACTCCCGTTACTATCAATGGCATCGCCATTGGTGCAGTTAACATAACTTGTGCCGCCATTAAAGTAAAGGCAAGAGCCATCATTACTTTCGGTTCCTCCGCTAACTGTTCCTGCGGTTGCATTAAACCCATCGTTTGATGAGGTAACGCTTAAATTACCTCCATTAACGTATATTTTAAAACTCTCAATCCCTTCAACAGATTTTGTAATATTCAATGTTCCGTTGTTAATGGTTATCGACTTTTCGGAATGTATCCCATCATCGGTCGATGATATTTTAACGTCTCCATTATCCATTGCCATTGCACCAGTGCAAACAATTGCCTTAGGGTGACAATAATCGGTTCCCGATACTTGAAACTTGGCTCCTGAAGTAGTTATTTTTACGTTGGGCGATGATGCTGATGTTCCTAAACTAATTGCCCCATCGGCAGAGAAGCCCTTGCCACCGCTACCTGAACTTGAAAGGGTTAAATCTCCTGCTACTACTGATATATCCCCATCAGCCTTTATGCACGATGCGCTGTACGAATCGGTTGAACCACTTGTGTTTTTGTAGGTTGCACCTGCGCCAGATGTTGTAACATTTATAGTACCGCTTGTTATTGTGATGTTTTTGTTAGTTGTCATCCCCTTTCCTCCCTTGCCAGTGCTGGTAATAGTAATGTCGGCATTGGCAATAGAAATGTTTCCATCGCTCTTTAATCCAGCCGAACTAGTTGTTTCGTATCCTGAACCCGAAGGTGTTAACGTAACATCGCCAGTACTTTTGATCTCAAAAGTCCCTCCTTTAATTGTAAGTGATAATTTCGATTGAATGGCATCCCTGGCTGAGGTTATATTAAAAGATCCTGCCTCAACAAGAATATAGCCATATTGTGTACTTTCATCTTTATCAGATTTTAGACCATCGCCGCCAGCATTTACGGTAATATCGGCGTCTTTAACAATAAGATAATCTTTACCTCTAATCCCATCATCAAGAGCAGTTACATTAATTGTTCCGCTTTTTATTACAAGACCATCTTTGCTAGTTATGCCATCCTCATAGTTTGCTTTAAGGGTAAGCGCTCCATTACCATAAAAACTCAGATATGAGTTGCAATAAATTGCTGCATTTGGCTCCTCGTTTTCATCTAAAATATAAGTTTTTCCATCAATTACAATATTCTCTTTGTCATCGGCAAGTACTATCATGGCTTTAACAGCTTTCTTTACAAATATTGGAGCACAATTGGCACAAGTAATATTCATTCCATCAAAAATAAGCCTTACAATACAGGTATCCTCTGTATTCACAATTATTTGCCCATCATTAAGCGTACCGCTAATGCTATATGTACCTGCAGATGTAATGGTAGCAATGCTTCCATTAATATTCACCCCTGTGCTGTCTACATCAATTGAGTTGCCATTTAGTGTGATATGGATAATCTTAGAATTATCCCATATGTAATCATAAGGGCTTTCGGAGCCAGCCGAATCGTCCGATTCAACCTCATCATAATCATCGGAATAATGTTTTTCGCACGATGATGCAAATGCAATCATAGCAAAAATCACTAAAAATATGAATCCACTTTTTCTCATGGCTATAACTATTAGGTTTGCACTTTTGGTTTCTAAAATTTAATCTTATAGTTCAAAGAAATAATATGCTGGTTCGATATATGAGGTAGAAAATCGCGCTGAAAAATATACTCCAGCTCCAACGCATTATGCTTATTTATCTTCAGTTCACTTCCAAAACCAAATCGGTTTTTTGCCATCTCTAATTTTTCACCATTAAAAACGGGTACAAATGGCTCGAAGTAAACGTAGGGTTTTAAAGGGAATGAAGGGATACTATATTCTGCCTTTAGCTTAAGCCTAGAGTAGTATTTTGATATCAAATCCTCATCATCCTCAATATATGTTTTAGTTGTTCGCTGAAGCCTTGCCCTTGCCGAAAATGAGAAGTTTCCTGATGAAAAGGATGTTTTAACATCAAACATCAACTTATGCCGAAAATAGTAGCTGGAGTTATCCTCAATTTTGCTAATTAACCGATATGACCCACCAACTGAAAGGTGCTTGTTAAAGTTATACTGAAGCCCTCCTTCAACAAATGATTGCTCCACCTTCGACGAGCTATTGTAAGTTCTAAGACATCCCGATAGGTCAATATCAAACTTCTTTGTAGGCTCGTATTTTGCGCTAACACCAAGCCAAGTTCCAAAATCACTCTCTTGTGAAAAAGAAATAGTAGCAAAAGAGATGATTGTTATAACAAGTAAGATTCGTTTAATCATCATCGTCATCGTCGTTTTTATTGTTTTTATAGTCAACCGAAGGTGAATTAAGATCGGTTGATTCGTAAAAGATTGTAAGGCAACAGGTATCCTTCAAAAAGTCGATTTTACCAATATCAACCCGGTTAATATTCTTAATCCCCGTTCTTTCGCGCAGGTCGGTGATAAGTTCATTGTAGTTTTCGGGCTTAATAAGATTGATCTTTTCGTAAATGATGCTCTTTGACGATTCGTGTCTTAAAAGCCAAAGCTTTTCGAGCCCATAGGTTATGAAAATCAGAACAATGTTAGTAAAGAGAATATCGGCAATGCTTGTATTGCTCCCTGATAATGCGTTGATCACTGATATGCCAATAACAAGGAACAGATAGGTCATCTCCTTAATGGGCATTGAATCGGTTCTATACCTAATGATACCGAAAATGGCAAATAGTCCAAGGGCAAAGCCTATCTGCAGCTTTACGCTCTCGAGCAAAAAGCAAAGCAGGAATATTACGCTCGAAATGAGAATGTAGGTAAATAGGTAATCTTTTCGCTTGGCGGAGGAGTAGTACAGCCATCGAACAAGTATCATTATTACACCCAAGTTGATGGAGAACCGGATTATAAATTCCAAAAAATTTGGGACATCAATAATCTCAACTCCTGCTAAACTGATGCTATTGAGCATGGTTATGGTTGTTAAATTCATTTGTAATCTTGTTTATTAGTAATAATTTCTGCTTGAGAATATTTTTCCTAGGCAAATCATACAAAATGGCGCTACCAACGCAATACTTGCTAAAACCTGTTGGATGAATCGATAAATCCTTCAAAATATTTGCTACACCAGAATTTGTGCTCCAACCTTCCCTTTTCGCTTCGAGAATTGCCATCGAAGGAATATTGATATGTAAGCCATTGGGCTTGGCAAATGATATGTTGTAGTCAATCGTTATGCGTTCTTGAAACTCAGAGCAGACTAGCGTTATCCGATGAAATCTATTTGTCAGCGAAGGTTGAAGAGTATGTGGCATATGCTGAATGTACTCTTTAATGAAATCATAATTAGCGCTGTCGCAAGCAGAATTCTCGGGGAAATCGCTTTCAACCCTCCATTTAATTGTTCTCTTTTTATTTGTGGTTTTCTTAACCTCCAAAAAGCTGGTACCGGTGGTTTCGTAACGTCTAAAACGAACCTTGTTCCTTTCGAGTTTCCCGGTTACATGCTGATTGAAGAAAAGATGATCTGGCGAATCGACGTAAGTTGTAGTATACGGAAGATTTCTAAGCCCGCATATCTCTAGCGCTCTGTAATCCCCATTCAATCGTTTTATTAGCTCCGGAACCTTCCAAATAGGCATCACATATTTAGAATCAACTCTATTCATAAGTTGCACCGAATCCATCTCGCCAAGAGAAATAGGATCGAGCATATTAACTATGTGATAGATTTCATGCATATCCTAGTAGGTTGTGTATTTATAAACCTTTCTTGATTTCATTTTTTTGCTCTCATCGTATACTATCTTCTCAACCCTTAGCCCGTTCTCATATTTATACTCCGAACTTTCTATTACATCTCCTGAGATATCCAACTCCTCCTCCTTTATCTTATTCCCATCCTTATCGTATTGATATTTAAAGTGCTTAGTTTGCTTGCCATCCTTATACTTTATCTCTTCTGTTACATTCCCATTGATATCATAGTATGTTTCCGACTCCTTATGCTGTTTCTTCACTAAGGTGTTGCCCTTCTCTTCCAATACCGTTAAACTCTTAATTTTATCCTTTATAATTGGCTTTTGGGCGTAGGAAATCTGAACAAACAATAACATCAATATGAAAGCGAGCATTCGAAATGTTGTTTTCATTTTTTTTAAGGGGTTAAGTTTTACATAAATGCTTTTTTGCATCATAAAAATATTTCCTCAAGAGCCAAATAATAAATCGATTAGACCAGTCAACCATTTATCTCGCCCTAGCCCCATTTTTTATCTACCAAACTTTTTATCGAGTTTGAAAATTGAAATGCTTATTCATTTTTCACTTTTCATTTAAAATTCTCTATTAAACATTATCTTTGCCCGCTGATAAAAATGAACAAACTCAACGCTTTATGGACTACAATTTCAATGAGATAGAGAAGAAATGGCAGGAATACTGGAAAGTAAACAAGACTTACAAGGTTGATATTGACCATTCACGCCCAAAATACTACGTGCTCGATATGTTCCCCTACCCTTCAGGTGCAGGGCTGCATGTTGGTCACCCACTTGGATACATAGCTTCGGATATTTACTCTCGCCATAAGCGTTTGCAAGGATTCAACGTTCTTCACCCAATGGGTTACGATGCTTTTGGATTACCAGCCGAGCAGTACGCTATTCAAACCGGACAACATCCCGCGATAACAACCGATAATAACGTTAAACGCTATCGCGAGCAGCTCGATAAAATTGGCTTTAGCTACGACTGGGATCGCGAGGTGCGTACTTGCGACCCAAAATATTACCATTGGACTCAGTGGGCTTTTATCAAGATGTTTAAGCATTGGTACAATAATGCAACCCAAAAGGCAGAGCCTATTGAGGCTCTAATTGCTGAATTTGAGAAGAATGGTAACACAAATGTTGATGCCGCTTGCAGCGATATCCGCAAATTCAACGCATCGGAATGGAAATCGATGAGCGAGAAGGAGCAGCAAGAGATTCTTCAAGCATATCGCTTAGCCTACCAAGCCGACATCATGGTTAACTGGTGTCCTGCTCTTGGAACCGTTTTAGCTAACGACGAGGTAAAAGAGGGTTTCTCGGTTCGCGGTGGACATCCAGTTGAGCAGCGTAAAATGAGACAATGGTGCTTACGCATTTCGGCTTACGCGCAACGCCTACTTTCAGATTTAGAAGATTTAGATTGGAGCGATTCTCTAAAAGAAATACAGCGCAACTGGATTGGTCGCTCTGAGGGTGCCGAGGTTTACTTTAAAATTGAAGGTTCAGAGAAAAAGGTGCTTATATTCACCACTCGTCCCGATACTATTTATGGTGCAACCTTTATGGTGCTTGCTCCTGAAAGCGAACTTGTTGATGAGCTAACCACACCCGAATATCGCGAAGCAGTTGATAATTATATAAACGAGGTTAAAAACCGCACAGAACGCGAGCGTATTGCCGATACCAAAAGGGTCACTGGACAGTTCTCGGGTAGCTATGCCATAAATCCATTTACAAACGAACGAATTCCAATCTGGATTAGCGAGTACGTATTAGCAGGTTATGGAACTGGAGCAATTATGGCTGTTCCAGCACACGATAGCCGCGACTTTGTTTTTGCTCGCACATTTAATCTTCCAATCATACAAACGGTTACCAAACCCGGCGATGAGGCAACATCTACCGCATCGTGGTTAGAATCGTACGACGCAAAGGATGGCATTGTTGTAAATAGTGGCGTTATCAATGGCTTAAACGTAAAAGAAGCCATTTCAAAGATAAATGATATCATAGAGAGTCGCGGACTTGGTCGTCGCAAGGTGAACTATCGCCTTCGCGATGCCATTTTTAGCCGTCAACGTTACTGGGGCGAGCCATTCCCAATTTATTATAAAGATGGAGTGCCTTATCCTCTAGATGAGAGCAAACTTCCTTTAGAATTACCCGAGGTTGATGCTTATCTGCCAACTGAAAAGGGTGAGCCACCACTTGGTCGCGCTAAAAACTGGCACACTCCAGAAGGACATCCTTTCGAGATGAGCACGATGCCTGGTTTTGCTGGATCTTCGGCTTACTACCATAGGTATATGGATCCTCAAAATGATAAAGAACTTGTATCAAAAGAGGCAAATAACTATTGGGAAAATGTTGACCTATATATAGGTGGAACCGAACATGCAGTTGGGCACCTTGTATACTCAAGGTTCTGGAATAAATTCCTTTTCGATTTAGGTTTAGTTTGCAAGAACGAACCTTTCAAGAAGCTTGTAAACCAAGGTATGATCCAGGGTCGTTCGAACTTTGTTTACAGGGTAAAGAATTCGAACACCTTCGTTTCGCTTAACCTTAAATCGCAATACGATACAACCCCAATTCACGTCGACGTGAATATTGTTGAGAACGATGTTCTTGACCTTGAGAAGTTCCGTGAATGGCGCCCTGAATTTAAGGATGCCGAGTTCGTTCTTGAAAACGGTAAATACGTTTGTGGCTGGGCTGTAGAGAAGATGAGTAAGAGCATGTGGAATGTGGTTAACCCCGATTTGATTGTTGAAAAATACGGTGCCGATACCCTTCGTATGTACGAGATGTTCCTCGGTCCACTTGAGCAATCGAAACCTTGGGATACCAATGGTATCGATGGAGTACACAAATTCTTCCGTCGTCTGTGGAGGCTTTACCACGATAAGAATAACCAACCTTCGGTAAGCGATGATGCTCCATCTAAAGAGGAACTGAAGGTGCTTCATAAAACCATCAAAAAGGTTACCGATGATATTGAGAAATTCAGTTTCAACACAGGTGTATCAACATTCATGGTATGTGTTAACGAGCTTACCGACCTTAAATGTAACAAAAGAGCAATATTAGAGCCGCTAACGGTTCTTATCGCCCCATATGCTCCACATATTGCTGAGGAACTTTGGTCGTTACTTGGACATAAGCAAACTGTTTGCGATGCAAAATGGCCTTTACATAACGATGAGTACCTTGTTGAGAGTACATTTACTTGTCCTGTTTCATTTAATGGTAAAATGAGATTCACTCTTGATATCCCATTAAACCTTGCTCAGGCTGATGTTGAAAAGATGATCTTAGAAAACGAGAATACTCAAAAGTACTTGGAAGGAAAACAACCAAAGAAAATTATCATCGTTCCGAATAAGATTGTTAATATTGTAGTATAGCTTCGTTGTTCGTTTATTGTTGTTTGTCTATCGTTTTTGATTTTCGAACAACGAACAACTATTAACCACAAACTAAAAGCATGACTGCAAAGCTAATCCTCAAAAATGCCCGAATGTACACGATAATCGTGTTTGGGCTATTCCTTTATGCTATCTCATGGACAGCATTTCTACTTCCACATAAAATTACTGGAGGCGGAGTTTCTGGTATCGGTGCGCTAGTTTATTATGCAACAGGTATTCCATTAGCTTATACATACCTTTTAATTAATGCAGGGTTAATACTAGTTGCTATAAGATTACTTGGCGCTAACTTTGGTATCAAAACGATTATTGGGGTTGCTGCTGGTGCGTTCCTATTGGGCTTGATGCAATCACTAATAAAAGAGCCAGTAATTGCCGATAAGTTTTTATCATCGATTATTGGTGGTGGTATAGCAGGTGTTGGTTTGGGAATAATTTTTACCCAAGGCGGAAGCACAGGCGGCACTGATATTATAGCGATGATTATAACTAAATATCGAAATTATAGCCCCGGTCGAATAATCCTTTTGTGTGATGTGTTCATTATCGGCTCATCTTTTTTTGTTCTCCTCGATATGACAATCGTAAACCGTATCGAAACTATCGTTTATGGCTATGTTGCCATGGCCGTAACCGCCTATACTATTGATGCCGTTCTTTCAGGAAGTAAGCAATCGGTTCAAATATTTATCTTCTCAACAAAATATGCTGAGATTGCCGACCGTATAACTAAAGATTTAAAAAGAGGTGTTACCCTTGTCGATGGAAAAGGTTGGTACACCAAAGAAGAGCAAAAGGTACTAATTACCATGGTTAGGAAATTTGAAGCGAACGATGTGTACAGAATTATAAAAGAAGTAGATCCCGATGCGTTTACATCTACGGCCAGCGTAATGGGAGTTTTTGGTAGAGGCTTTGAAACAATCAGGTCGTAGATTAAATCATTCTTAACAATTGCATTTTAATGAAGCGTATTTATAAAGTTATCATCACTTTCAGTTTATTATTAATAGTAATTGCAATAGTTCTCTGGAATATTTTTAAACCTTCGGTTCAAATTACAGCCAAGTTGGCGATTGATAAAAACACTACCATTAAAGCGGTATATGAATACGGTATTCCTATCGATTCTTTCATTGTAAAAAAAGGGATAATTAGAGCCAATCAAACCCTTGGCGAAATCCTTAACGGGTTGAATGCAAACCCTGAAGTAATCAGAAAGATAAATGTATATACAAAGGATAAATTCGATTTAAGGCAGGTTGTTGCGGGGAATTCTTACAAAGCATTTCTATCGCCCGATAGCACCGAAAAATTAATCTATTTAGTTTACGAGAAATCTGCCATCGATTATGTGGTCTTCAATTTCAAAGATTCCCTCACCATTCAAAATAGCCAAAAAGAGGTAACGCTAGTTCGAAAGCTCAACGATGCAACCATTTCGTCATCGCTGTGGGAAACCATCGAAAAATTAAACCTAAATCCCAACTTGGCACTCGACATGTCTGATATTTTTGCATGTACCGTCGATTTCTTTGGGCTACAAAAGGGCGATAAGTTTAAGGTACTTTACGATGAAAAGTATGTTGGAAATACATCTGTTGGAATTGGGACAATTTATGCAGCTTGGTTTGAGCATAAAGGGGAAAGATTTTACGCTTATCGGTTTGCTCAGGATTCCACACCAAGCTACTGGGATGAAAAGGGGAACTCTCTCAAAAAATCGTTTTTAAAAGCTCCATTGCATTTTTCAAGAATTACATCAAGATATTCAGGAAGTCGATTGCACCCTGTGCTAAAAATCTATCGTCCACATACTGGGGTTGATTATGCTGCTCCAATAGGGACACCCATTATGGCAATTGGCGATGGTTTTATTGTTGAAAAAGGGTACAATGGGGCTGCTGGTAACTATGTTAAAATCCGACACAATAGCGTTTACACTACGGGTTACAACCATTTATCGAGATTTGGATCTGGTATAGCAAATGGCGTAAGGGTAAAGCAAGGTCAGATAATTGGATTTGTTGGTTCAACCGGATATTCTACTGGTCCTCACCTTGATTTAAGATTCTGGATGAACGGTCAACCCATTGACCCATTAAAAGTTAAAGCACCACCAGTAGAACCAATAAAACCAGAGATTATTGCAACATATCAAGAATTTCTAAAGAAGGTTAATGAAAAACTTGATAGTATTCCCTTGATGCCCGTTTTCCCTCAATCAGCTGTTGAGTCTATTGTTAGCACTACTTTTTAAGTAGTTTCTCTATAACTTTTGGAAAATATTCATACTCTAACCCATGAACCCGAAGCGCAAGATCTTCGGGTTTATCGTTAGGTAAGACGGGGCATTTTGCTTGAAATATGATTCCTCCCTCATCATAATTACTATTTACATAATGAATAGTAATTCCACTTTCTTTTTCGCCTGAATCAATAACAGCTTTATGAACCCTATCACCATACATACCCCTTCCTCCGTATTTTGGAAGTAATGCTGGGTGAATGTTTACAATTTTTTGTTGGAATTCTTCTATAATTGAATGTGGAAAAAGCTTTAAAAAACCTGCAAGTATAATAAAATCAACACTATACTCTTTAAGAACTGATAGAATTTTACCGTTTTTAAGCTCGTCAAGAGAAAATAAGATTGCTGGAACATTGAATTTTCTAGCCCTTTCAAAAACATATGCGTCTTTATTCTCTGAAAGAATTAGGACAACCTGAGCTAAATTTCCTCCTTTAAAATGATTTATCATGTTTTCTGCA
>JBPXJX010000385.1:0-8515 GCA_051715525.1 Bacteroidales bacterium | reverse complement strand
CATAAATTGTAGAAAAAAGTTTATTTCTATCAAACATTCGTTTAACAGAAACGGAAAAATTTATTGAAATCGGACTTAATTTTTCGGAGCTACTCTACATTAAGAGGATTGTAATGAAGTTCTAAGACGTTATAGAAGTATGAGACATTAAACAGCCAATAGCTAGTAATAATGAACCCTATAGCCTAAACACCTACAGCCTAAATTATAATCCAGAAATTCTCTTGATTTCGTTCAACTTGTTTAAGGCCTCAACAGGGGTCAGATTATTGATATCAAGAACTTTAATTTGATCGCGAATTTGCTTTAGAACTGGATCTTCCAGTTGGAAGAAGCTAAGCTGATAACCTTCGCGATGTTTGCCTAAATCCTCAACAGGTTTATGAAGGGATTTTTCTTGCTCCGAACTTTCCATCTCAGCTAGAATCTCATTAGCACGTTTTACAACGCTAGGAGGCATACCCGCCATACGGGCAACATGAATACCAAAGCTATGCTCACTTCCTCCTCTCACCAACTTACGAAGGAAAATGACCTTATTATTGAGTTCCTTAATGGTTACATTATAATTCTTAACCCTTGGGAAGGTCGACTCCATCTCGTTTAGCTCGTGATAGTGAGTTGCAAAAAGAGTTTTTGCCTTTGCCGATGAATGCTCGTGAATGTACTCAACCATTGCCCAAGCAATTGAAATTCCATCGTAGGTTGATGTTCCACGACCAATCTCATCGAGAAGAATTAGACTTCTATCCGAAAGGTTGTTAAGAATGCTTGCAGCCTCCTGCATCTCAACCATAAAGGTAGATTCGCCAAGCGAGATATTATCCGAAGCACCAACGCGGGTGAATATCTTATCAACTACACCAAGTGATGCACCTTTAGCTGGAACAAAAGAGCCTATTTGTGCTAAAAGCACAATTAGAGCGGTTTGCCTTAGCAATGCTGATTTACCGGCCATATTCGGCCCGGTGATAATTATAATCTGCTGCTCTTTATCATCTAAATAAACATCGTTAGCGATGTACTCCTCACCAACTGGGAGCATTCGTTCAATTACTGGATGTCGACCATCCTTAATATCTAAAATATTCGTTGCGTTCAACGATGGTTTAGAGTAACCATAAGTTTTTGCACAATTTGCAAATGATAGCAAACAGTCGATTTGCGCAACAAGCGATGCATTTAGCTGAATCGAAGCAACATACTCCGATAGGCTGAGAACCAGCTCTTGGAAAAGACGAAGTTCAATTTGAAGTATTTTCTCCTCAGCGCCTAAAATCTTTGCCTCGTATTCCTTTAACTCCTCAGTAATATAGCGTTCCGCCGAAACAAGTGTTTGCTTACGAATCCACTCTGGTGGAACTTTATCTTTATGGGTATTACGAACCTCAATAAAATAGCCAAAAACGTTATTAAAACTAACCTTTAACGAAGGAATTCCTGTTCTTTCCGATTCGCGCTGCTGAAGATTTACAAGGTAATCCTTACCAGAATATAGGATGGTTCTCAATTCATCTAATTCAGCATCAAATCCAGTTGAAATAACCCCTCCTTTTGCCACTAATGCTGGCGGATCGGGCATAATTTCTTTTTCAATTCTGTCTCTAATCCTTGCGCAAAGGTTAATCTGCTCGCCAATTCGCTGCAAAGTAGGTTCATCGGACTTTTCGCATGCATCTTTTATCTCAACAAGCGTAAACAGCGACGTTTTTAGCTGAACAATTTCACGAGGTGTGATTTTGCCCACCGCTGCCTTTGATATAATGCGCTCCAAATCGCCAACTTCACGAACCTTCTCAATCAGCAAATCATTTAAATCTGCATTCTTGATAAAATATTCAACAACGTTCTGCCTTTCGTTAATTGAGGAGATCTCCTTTAACGGGAAAGCCAACCATCGCTTAAGAAGCCTTCCGCCCATGGGCGAAATGGTTTTATCGATTACCTCGATTAACGTTTTAGCCCCCTCGTTATATGTTGAAAAGAGTTCGAGATTACGAACAGTAAACCTATCGAGCCAAACGTACTTATCCTCATCAATCCTTGAGATTGATGAAATATGGTTAACCTGACTATGCTGAGTAATGTCGAGATAGTAGAGAATAGCTCCTGCCGATGTTAATCCAAGGCGCATTCCATCTACACCAAAGCCTTTAAGTGATTGGGTTTGGAAATGATTAAGAAGTTTCTCATTAGCTCCATCAACATTGTATGCCCAATCCTCCATCTTAAATACGTAATATTTCGAGCCGAATAGCTCGATAAAGGCTTGGTATTTTGAGCGCTCAACTAGAACCTCTTTAGGGTTAAAGTTGCTGAGCAGCTTATCGATATAATCGGTTGAACCTTCGGCAACAAAGAACTCGCCAGTTGAAATATCAAGGAAAGCAATGCCTGCAGTTCTTTTATCGAGATGAACACAAGCAAGAAAGTTATTCTCCTTACGCTCAAGAACATTATCGTTTAACGAAACACCAGGGGTAACAAGCTCGGTAACACCTCTTTTTACAATTGTCTTAGTTAATTTAGGATCTTCCAGCTGATCGCAAATAGCAACCCTCTGCCCTGCCCTCACAAGCTTTGGAAGATAAGTATCAAGCGCATGATGAGGAAAACCGGCCAACTCAACATAAGCAGCAGCTCCATTTGCCCTACGAGTAAGCGTAATGCCAAGTATCTCGGATGCTTTTATAGCATCATCGCCAAATGTTTCGTAGAAATCTCCCACCCTAAAGAGCAAAATAGCATCGGGATGCGTACGCTTGATGCTAAAGTATTGCTTCATCAGGGGAGTCTCAACAACGGTACTCTCGTTAAATTCGCTCAAGGGTTAATGAGTTAAGTTAGGCAAACAAAAATATTAAAAACTTCGTGTTAATAAAACTAAAAAAATAAAACACCTTTTTAACTCCTAATCTCAAAAGCAATCTCGTTTTTATTAAACAGCTGAATATTAGTCAATACTCGCATCTACCACTCTACAATATTATTGCGTAGTGCAAACTTTATCATCTCTACGGTACTTTTAAAATTGTATTTCTGCATTATATTGTTTTTATGCGTTTTAACTGTAAAGATGCTTAGGTTGAGCTTTTCGGCTATCTCATTGTTTGTGCAACCCTCAACGTAAAGCTTGAGTATTTCCTTCTCACGAGAGGTTAGCTGATGCTTTTTTGCAACATCACTCACGCTGGTGTTCTTAACATTATTGATGAAGCTCTTCATCACAATCTTTGAAATCGAGGGGCTATAGAATTCATCGTCGTTAGCGATTGTTCGAATGGCTTCAAGCAAAATCTCGGTGGTTGAATCTTGTTTTGGCAAGTAACCCTTTGCTCCTGCCTGAATTGCACTAACAATGTACTCTTCATTATTAAACATAGAAAGAATTAGAACCTTTATTTCAGGATATAACTTGGTCAACTTCTCAGTTAGCTCAATTCCCGACATGTTGGGCATTGAAAGGTCTGCAATAACAATACTTGGTTGGGTGCATTTTATGAAATCAAGAGCTTCCTTGCCGCTGCCTACTGAGCCAATTAGCTCAATATCATTCTCATCGGTAAGAATTCGTTTAATCCCATCGCGCACAATCTGATGGTCGTCAACAATAAGGATTTTTGTTCTGCTCATTGCCTGAATTTTAATTGCCTTTAACTGTACTTTTTGGAATTTTAAGCCTAATAGTTGTACCCATTAACGGTTCTGTTTCTATATCAATTGAGCCGTTGATTAAACGAGCCCTCTCTTTCATGTTGTAAATCCCGTTACATGGAGTGCAAAAGTTTGTATCGTAAATAAAACCCTTACCATCATCCTCAATTACAAGAATAATATTCTCGGTGTTTCCAATCAGCTGTATCTGAATTCTCGATGCGCTAGAATGCTTTACCGCATTATTAATCGCTTCCTGTGCAATTCGGTAAATATAGAATTTAACTTTGGGGTCGATAATGGAATAATCTCCAAATACTGAAAGTTCGATTTCAACCTTTGCCTTTCGTTTGATAGAGTCGCATAGATTTTTTAGCGCCACATCAATTCCCGATTCGTTAAGTATATTAGGCGCTAGATTATTTGAAATCTGGCGAACCTCTTCGATTGTTTTTAGGAAATCAAGCTTAACCTCATCTAAAGTTATTTTCGTTTCATCGGCATTCTGTTTGCTTGTACTCTCAAGCTGAAGCTTAATGGCAATCAACCGTTGACCGAGTCCATCATGCAATTCCCTTGAAATACGTTGGCGTTCCAGCTCTTGACCATCGTACAATGCCGACATTCGCTTTAACCGTTCATCCTTGAGCTGTGCCGACATGGTGTTAAACGCCTCGGTAAGCAACCCAATCTCATCGCGCGATTTTGATTTGAGGATTACGTCTAAATCGCCCTCGCCAATCTTTAGCGCAGCATTCTTTAATTTGATAATCGGATTTGTAATTGTTCGTGAGATAAAATGCGCTATTGAGAAGAGAAAAACGCAGATTATCAAACTAAGGAAAACGATATCATTCCTTAACGAAACAATAGGTATCATTGCCTCACTATAGTCAATCTCGGCAATAATTGCCCAATTCAACCCTGATATATTCAGCTCATCATAAGAACTTAAACATGAAACCGTTCTGTAATCATCAATTAACGATGAACCAACTTTATCTCTAAATGCATTTGTTACGCTAATGGTTTTAACCTCAACATTTAAAACAGAATTGGGAATAAATCTCGAATTGCTGCGCATCAGGTAATCATCGCCAACAAGGTATATCTCGCCCGATTCTCCAAGCCCATTCTCAGGGCTATCCTCAAGCATAATGCTGTTAATATCATTGATGGGTATTTGTAACGCTAAAACGCCTATATTTTGACTGTTTACCGTTTTTATTCGGCTCCCGATAAAACTTTGTGGCTCTTTATCGTCAACTGTTCTTTTCGAGAAATCGACAATAGCATATTCATTAGAATCAACGCACTTTCCCCAAATATCAAGTAGTTGGGTTTTAGTTATAGAATCGAGCGCAATCTGAATTATCTCAGAACCTTGAATTTTAAATATTCTTGGACTTTTATTTATAGCACCGATAACTAAGAAGAGATGATTTGAATCAAATTGTTTGTAATCAAGTTTTTCATGTATTATCTCTCTATCTATTTTATTTAAATCATCTCCATTAACTAAACTTTTAAGATAAGCATTCTCGGAGAGGTGTTTGATATTATTGGAACGTTCCTTAAAGAAGAATTCAACCTGACCCCTTTTGATTACCCGAATTGAAGTAAGCTGGTCGAGAGTTCGCTTTAGCAATGCGCTCTTTGCATTGAAGTATGAGTAGATACCAATAATGGAAAGAGCCGATACCCCAACTATGAAAAAGAGTATCATCAACTTTCGATTAATCGACTTGCTGAACATTACCATCACGTTTAAATATCAAAGTAAAGAAATTATCCAATCAATATAAAAATAATAAAGGCTCATATTTCAGAGCCTTTATTAGAATGATAATAGGTTAAAAGTTATTATAAAGCACCCTCATCGTAAGCTTTCTCGCCATGTAAAGAATTATCCAATCCAACTCGCTCCTCCTCTTCCGAAACACGAACAGGAGTCACTAAGTTGATAATTATTAACATTAAGTAGGTAAATCCAAATGCGTAAGCCGATGCTCCTACAACAGCAACTACTTGTTTAAAAAGAAAACTGCTAGAACCAAAGATTAAACCATCAGCACCTGCTGAGTTAACTGCTTTTGATGCAAATACACCAAGAAGAATGGTTCCAAGAACACCACCAATACCGTGAACACCCCAAACATCAAGCGCATCGTCCCATTTCATCTTGTTCTTAAGCATAACGGCATAGTAGCATACCAAACCAGCTGCAATACCAATTAAAGGAGATGCCCATAATGGTACAAAACCAGCACAAGGAGTAATTGTTGCCAAACCGGCAATTGAGCCAGTTAGAAGACCAACAAATTTTGGTTTGCGCTCTCTAAACCATTCAACAACCAACCAAGCCACAGTAGCAAATGAAGCAGCAATATCGGTATTAAGGAATGCCAATGAGGTTACATTATCTACTTGCACTTCGCTTCCGGCATTAAAACCATACCAGCCAAACCAAAGCAAACCGCTACCAATGGCAACCAAAGGAATGCTGTTTGGTGTAGAATTCTTATCAACACGAGCTCCTACATAGAATACCGATGCTAATGCAGCAAAACCAGCTGTAGCGTGAACAACAATACCTCCAGCAAAATCGAGAACACCCCAATGAGCAAGTAGACCACCACCCCAAATCATATGAACGAATGGATAGTAAACAAAAATTTGCCAAACGGTAAGGAAGATAAAATAGGCTTTAAAGGAAACTCTGTTTGCAAAAGCACCTGTAATAAGGGCTGGAGTGATAATTGCAAACATCATTTGGTAAGCAATAAATACAAATTCTGGGATTTTACCATTACCAGCCCAAAGCGTATCCATGCTAATTCCAGTAAGGAATGCTTTATCAAAATTACCAATAATACCACCATCGCCACCGCTAAAGCAAAGGGAATAACCAAAAATTACCCAAAGAACAGTAGTCCAACCAAGGGAAACAAAACTCTGAATCATAATCCCAAGGATATTGCGCTTTGTTGCCAAGCCGCCATAGAACATGGCAAGTGCTGGGGTCATAAGCATAACAAGGCTTGTTGCAAGAAGCATAAACCCTGTTGAGCCAGTATCCATAGCTGCTGTTGCTTGTAATAAAATAGAATTTAACATAGTTATGTTGTTTTATTTGAGTGATTAAAATGAAATTCCAAATACTAAAAATATGTTCTCTGCCTCAGGATTTGTAATTAAAGAGGCTTGAACTGGCAATGAAAATTTATCGGAAATTTGAATAGATTTTGAGGCCTTGAATCCAAGATTAATTACCCCTGAAGTTTTATTCCCATAAAACCCAACTTCGCCTCTATCGTTACTGGGTTTGTCGATTGCTGCTCCAATGAATGCGTTAAAATCAACCCCATTGATGTTTTTCTTATAGCCAACCTCAACATACTTTGTCATAAATATTTTTCCAGCACTACCATCATCATTAATTTTTCGAGCATCGTTGCCATAAAAGTTCATGCCAAACGAAAAGGTAAAAGGAAAACTCTCGGTTCCATTAAAACTTGCAATAGCCTCAAACACATGACAGGTGCTATCCTGATCGTAATTGAAGAAATTGTTCCTATTATCTGAACTGTAATACTCAGGGAAGAAATAATCGGTTACTGTTAAGCTAACCATATTTTTATAGGTGTAAGTTAAGTACAAATCAACCTCTTGGTTTGATGTTTGCGAAAAGGTATAAGCGCCCCATGCACCAATGGTGAAATTATGAACTGAATCTTTACTATAGGTATTTAATTTAACCCATGGTTGTAAGCTAGGGCTGCTCCCTCCAAGGTTGACCCCTCGCCAAACATAGCGACTCATAATATCGGCTCCGAGCTGAATAGGTGATTCATTCTGCGAAAAACCGAAATTTGCAATTAGCGTTAGAATGGCAATAATTGTGAGAATTCTAAAACGTTGAATCATAGTTTAAATAGTTAAGGTTAAGTTTTAGCAAAAGTATTTGCCCCCCACTTGGGGAACAATAGAACTTGGTATGAAAGAGGACTAATACTTAGTTGTAGTTTTTCTATTGAATTGAATATTCATTCGTTTTCTTTTGTGGTTAATCCCAATATCCTTTAACTTGGCTTAGACTTAAAGATTATCCTATGAAAACAGCAAAATTCCTAGCATTGACTGGAACCGTTATAATGTTCTTTACCTTGATGTATGGCTTTATTTACGGCAATTTTATCAATGAAGGAAGTGTTCTGATTTCAATTGCATGGGGTAAGGTTAGCTTGATAGATGTTTACATCGGTTTCTTTTTGTTTAGCAGTTGGGTAATATTTCGTGAACATAATAGGCTAAATACTGTTATTTGGGTAGTTATCTTTATGATTTTAGGAAATTTTGCAACCTGCCTTTATGCTACAATTGCACTTTTCAAATCGAATAATGATTGGAAAGTATTTTGGCTAGGTCGAAATAAACTCGATTATTAAGCTTTTGGATTATGCAAAACGATGTGATTTTGGAAATTGATGGACGCAGATTATACTACACCTTCATTGCTGGTGCTAAAAAGATATTAGAGAATCAGATAGAACTCAATAAAATTAATGTTTTCCCAGTAAATGATGGTGATACTGGCACTAACTTGGCGTCAACAATACGTGCCGTAATCGACTCTATTCATCCCAATAAATCATATAAAGTTACAGCCGATTTAATTGCAGAGGCCACGCTAGTCAATGCACGCGGAAACTCAGGAATTATCTTTGCTCAGTTCATGTATGGATTAAGCAACGAAACGGGCAACCACGGGACTATCACAATAGATCAATTTGCCGAAAGCATTAAAAACTCTGTTCCTTACGTTTACGAAGCTGTTGCAAATCCTGTTGAGGGTACAATG
>JBPXJX010000384.1:0-2641 GCA_051715525.1 Bacteroidales bacterium | reverse complement strand
AAAAGAGAGTTGCAACACAATCCTTTGATATTGGAACAATTCGTATACTTACCAACAAGGTAGGGAAAAAGGACTATCAAAAGATGAAAGATTGGGTTAAGGCGTTGGATTTTAAGCATAAAGAGGTTAAAATTATTGGTTCAGGGGGCAATATCAATAAAATTTACAAAACTTCTGCGAAAAAAGAGGGCGAGCCATTACTTTACAGCGAACTTGTTGAGATTAATAAATTCCTTAACTTCTATACTGTTGAAGAGCGAATAAAGGTGCTTGGCATGAACCCCGACCGTGCTGATGTTATTATCCCTGCATCTGAGATATTTATTAAAATTATGAAATGGTCTGCAGCAACTGCGATTATTGTTCCTACCATTGGAGTATCCGATGGTATTGTGCGCCAGCTTTATAAAGATTATAGTAAAAAGAGGAAGGGGTAATCTGCTTAACTTTTAACAATATTTATTGTTTTTTAATAGCTATTAGTAGGAATTCAATATTCCTACCTTTCCTGTTTCTTGTAAATTCATTGTAAGTTTGCATGTTTTTAGAAAGTTATGGAATCTGAAAGAAGAAAAGTTGCGTTTCATACCCTTGGGTGTAAGCTAAATTTCTCCGAAACATCCACCATTGCTCGTCAGTTCGAGTCGTTGGGTTTCGAAAGAGTTTCAGCCGACTCAGCGGCCGATATTTATGTTATTAACACGTGCTCGGTTACTGACCACGCCGATAAGAAGTGCCGTCAGGCAATTCGGAAGTTTATCACCAAATCGCCCGATGCGTTTATTGCCGTTGTGGGCTGCTATGCTCAGCTCAAGCCCAATGAAATTGCAGAAATGGAGGGTGTGGATTTGGTTCTTGGCTCAGCCGAGAAACATAATATTCCAACCTATATTACATCTGAAAAGAAAAAGACCAAAGCCAAAGTATACAGCTGTGATGTTGATGTTTTGCACGATTTTTTCCCAGCATACTCATCAAACGATAGAACACGTTCATTCCTTAAGGTTCAGGATGGTTGCGATTACCACTGTAGCTACTGTACAATTCCTCTAGCTCGTGGCCATAGCCGCAATATGCCAATTGCAAAGGTTATTGAGCAAGCAAAGGAGATTGTAGCGAAAGGAATAAAAGAGGTTATCCTAACTGGCGTAAACACTGGCGATTTTGGGAAATCAACTGGAGAATCGTTTATAGAATTGCTTAAAGAACTTGAAAGGGTTGATGGTATTGAAAGGTATCGAATCTCTTCGATTGAGCCCAATCTCATCAACGATGAGATTATTGAGTTCTGCTCGAAATCGAGCAAATTCCTACCACACTTTCATATTCCGTTGCAATCGGGTTCCAATCGGATTCTTGCGCTGATGAAACGACGCTATAATCGAGAACTGTTTGCTGAACGGATTGAAAAAATTAGAACTCAAGTACCAAATTCTTTTATTGGCGTTGATGTTATCGTTGGCTTCCCGGGCGAAACAAATGATGATTTTGACGATGCTTACAGCTTTATTAAACGAGTTAATCCATCGTTTTTACATATTTTTCCTTATTCCGAGCGACCAAATACACCTGCAATCAGTTATGAAGGAAAGGTTAAGCCAACCGAACTAAAGCATCGTACCCAGGAGTTAGGGAAACTATCAGATGAACTTCATCTTCAGTTTTATAAAGCAAATATTGGTAGAACTGAAAAGGTTCTCTTTGAATCGGCTCGAAAAGGTGAACTAATGTTTGGTTTTACAAGGAATTACATCAAAGTTGAGGCCGCTTATGATAAAGCAATGGTTGGCAAAATTGTTGATGTTAAAATGGTTAATATCAATTCGGATGGTAATATGGTATCCGAGATACTAAAATAAGGTATTTATGAATTTAGAGAAGATTTGCGAGCAAGTTGTTGATATATCAAGATCTACAGGGATATTCATTAAGGAAGAGATGAAATCATTCTCGCAAAAGCATGTTGAGATCAAGGGTTTGCACAACTTTGTATCGTATGTTGATAAAACTGCAGAGCAGAAAATAGTAACAGGGCTTTCGAGTATTCTACCTCAAGCCGGATTTATTGCCGAGGAGGGAACCGGAACGCCTTCAGAAGGAGGCCTTAACTGGGTTATCGATCCACTCGATGGCACAACAAACTACATACATGGACTACCACCATTTGCAATTAGCATCGCTTTAATGGATGGTAATGATGTTATTTTAGGTGTTGTACATGAAATTAGCCTCGACGAGTGTTTTTGGGCTGTTGAGGGTGGTGGTGCATTTATGAATGGAAGTAGAATAAGTGTTTCTGATATAAGCAATGTAAACGACTCTCTAATTGCTACAGGTTTTCCTTACTATGATTATGAAAGAATGGATAAATTCTTAAAATCGATCGATCATTTCATGCGTAACTCTCACGGCTTACGCCGTCTTGGTTCTGCTGCCACCGATCTGGCCTATGTTGCTTGCGGTAGGTTTGAGGCTTTTTATGAGTATAGCCTTCAACCATGGGATGTTGCTGCAGGTTCTTTAATAGTTAAACAAGCTGGTGGCGTAGTAAGCGATTTTTTTGGCGAAAAAAATTATATTTTTGGGAAGGAAATCGTTGCAACAAACTTAAATGTTTATAATGATTTCCAAAGAATTATCA
>JBPXJX010000383.1:0-4783 GCA_051715525.1 Bacteroidales bacterium | reverse complement strand
TTTTCATGATGAGTATCCTGTTGATTTGCTTTGCAATTGCGCTTTTAACATCGCAAATGGGGATGTCGCTTGCGTTCGGAGCCTTTCTTGCGGGCTTAATGATATCCGAATCGCAGTATAGTCACAACGCATTCTCGAACCTGATGCCATTTAAGGATACGTTTACCGGATTTTTCTTTGTATCTATTGGAATGCTGCTCGATTTGAACTTTGTATTAAATAATTATCAACTAGTTATAATCAGCGTTTTTCTTGTAATTATAATAAAAACGATAGTTGCAGGCGGAACAGGATTTCTTCTTGGGCATACATTCAGAGGTACTGTATTGATTGGGATTGCTTTAAGCCAAGTTGGTGAGTTCTCCTTCATTTTGGCAAAAATTGGCTTGACCAATTCAATTATTTCTGACTATTTCTACCAATTATTCTTAGCTGTAGCGGTAATCACCATGGCGTTAACGCCATTCTTGATGAAATTATCGCTGCCATTGGCAAACAATCTGCTCAAATTACCTTTCCCAAAATTTATTGTTAATGGATTATTCCCTTTAACCGAGGTGGAAATACCAAATTTTAAAAACCATCTTGTAATCATCGGGAAAGATGCAAGTGCATTGAAGCTATCTAAAATGGCCAAACACAGCAACATTCCTCATGTTTCAATAATCTTCGATCCGCTTACAGCAACCGATAAAATAAAAAGTGGCGATACCGTTGTGTATGGCGATGCTGTTAATGATCCAATTCTAATGAAGGCTCATGTTGAGACTGCTGGCATTGTAGTAGTTTCGGTAGGTAGTATTATTCCTTCAATGGCGATTATTGAGAGAGTAAAGCATATCAACAAGAAAGCTTATGTGATTGCAAGAGCAAAGTATATTGCCAACGTCGAACAACTTTACAAAATCGGTGCAGACCAAGTTCTACCTGAAAAGTTTGAGATTGCAATTGATCTTTTCAATAGGATATTGATAAACAAGCAATATCCTCAAAGAGAGGTTAATCGAATGCTTAACCATATTAGGAGTTCTAATCTTGGTGAGTATACCGAGAAGGATACTGTTAATCAACCATCAATTTTGGATGAGCTGGCAAACACAAAAGTATCAGTAATAAAGGTTGATTCTAATTCCGCTGCCGATGGGAAATCACCTCGTGATATTCAGCTTCGAAAGAATACTGGCGTTACTTTATTGGCAATTAAGCGAGGATCGGAGGTTCTAGAGCACCCTTCGTCTGGGACAATTATTAAAGGTGATGATTTAGTTTATCTACTTGGAAACTCTGAACAGGTTAACCTTGCCTCAGAACTTTTCACGAAAGAGGAATAGTACTCTTATTCAATCTCGATATCAAACTTGCTAAGCAATCCAACTACTTCACTACGTGAGAATTTCGCTTTTTTAACATTATTCTTCTCTGGATCAAAAGAGTAGTTGAAAGATGTTCGGAAATCAACCTTTTCGAGGTTTGTATTAAAGAAAACTGCGCGATTTAAATTACAATTATCGAATGTTGAGCCAGAAATATCAGATTCAGTAAAATCAGATTCTTGCATATTACAATCCTTAAAAACAATCTTCTTGAGTTTTAGCTTATAAAAGACTGACAGACTTAGGTCGCAGCCAACAAAACTCATTGATAAAACCAAATCATTACAATCGCTAAAATGAACTCCCAAAAGTTTACATTCCGAGAACTTTGCATTATTAAGCACCGTGCCATTCAACTTTGTAAGGCTTAAATCGCATCCTTTAAATTCACAGTCGGCAAAGGAATATCGGGAAAGATCTGTCTGACGGAAATTACAGCTAACAAAAATACATCCATCGTACTCACCAATTGCTAGTGGAGTCTTAGTAAAATCGATTTTATTAAAAGTCTTATCCTCAAAAAACATAATATCACTTATTAACTTATCCTTCGTGGGTTTTAGATGAATTAGCCACCAATCGGTTTATCTCGTTCATCTCCTTTTCGGTTAATAAACGCCATTTACCAACTGGAACATCAAGGGAAATATTCATAATCCGAACCCTTTTCAACTTGATAACATCGTAACCCAGAAATTCGCACATCCTACGAATTTGCCTATTTAGGCCTTGCACAAGAATTATCTTAAAAGTACTCTTGCCTAACTGCTCGACATAACATTTCTTTGTTTTAGTCCCTAGAATAGGAACTCCACGGCTCATCCTATTAATAAAATCGATGTTAATAGGCTTATTAACAGTTACGATATATTCTTTCTCGTGATTATTCCCAGCGCGTAAAATCTTATTCACAATATCCCCATCACTAGTGAGGAATATAAGACCCTCGCTCATTTTATCAAGCCTACCAATTGGGAATATTCGTTGTGGGTAGCCAATGTAATCAATTATATTATTCTTTTCGGAACGAGTATCAGTTGTGCTTACAATACCAACCGGCTTATTAAAAGCGATATAAACTGGTCGTTTTTTAGGTTTAGAGATCAGCTCCCCATCAACACGAATATCATCATTAGGTGAAATTTTTGTTCCCATATCGGGAACACGACCATTGATGGTTACTCGGCCATCAGCAATTAGCTTATCCGCCTCGCGACGAGAGCAGTAGCCAACCTCGCTTAAGTATTTATTAATTCTTGTTTCCGAAGATTCTTTCATCTAAAACTTGCTGAATTCGAGATGGCAATATTATGTAATTATTGTGAGAATGTGTTGCTGTTATGCAGTTTTGCTGTAATGAAGATAAGAATTATCATTCAATAATCCCCATCTTCATCATTAAAAATGAAGCGTTGAGTTTTTGGCTTATACCGTTTTTCAACTTGTAGTCGAAAATTAGCTGATCGTTGGTTAGCTCAACCTCAAAGCAATAGTTCTTAACAATATCAGGATATTTCTTTTCCAGTTCGCCAATAACCAAATCGTGGGTTGCAATAATAACTATTGATTTTTGAGCAATCAACTTTTCTAATAATCCCAACGAACCCAACTGCTTATCCTTTGTATTTGTTCCGCGCAAAATCTCATCGAGCACAACCAGCGTATGCGGGTTTAAAATAACATGATCTAAAACCTCCTTAATTCTAACCAATTCGGCATAAAAATAGGACTCATTGTTAGATAAAGAGTCTTGAATTTTAATGCTCGACATTATATCACAAGGAGTAAAAGCAAAGCTTTTAGCGCAAACAGGAGCACCATTCATTGCAAGAACAAGGTTAACCGATAAAGTCCGAAGGAATGTACTTTTCCCTGCCATATTTGCGCCTGTAACAATAATAACTGATGGCCTTCCGCCAAAAGCAATAGAATTATTAACCCTAACCGATGGATTAATCAATGGGTGCCCCATCTCCTCGGCTTGAAATGAAAATCCCTCAGGAATTAGGGTAGGATAAGCAACATTATCCTGATTATTAAATGCAAATGTTGCAAGTCCTATCAGAGAGTCAAAATCGGCAAGGGCTTGAAACCAATTACCAACTAAGCCTTTGTGCTGTCGTTTCCATTTTGCTAAACGGCAATAAACATGAATATCAAAAAGTAACAGAGCATTCAACACAAATGATGCAAAAATATTTAATCGAGTATCGAAGGTGTTCAATAGTTTAAACAACCTCTTTAGCGATAGACTTGCCTTAACGTTATTATTGGTCAATCGAGATTTGATATCATTTAGGAGAGAAGACTCGTATTGTTCATCCTCAATTTGCTTAATAAGCACATAATATTTCTCGAAAATCTTTGCAGTATTACTTAACCGGTTATGAGCCTTACCTATTCTTTTACGATTTGCTCCAACTATTGACAAGCTAATTAAAAAGGGTATAGCCAGAGAGTTTATAGACATAACCCCAAAAACCACAAGTGTTATCCACAAAAAAATTAGGATTGGAATTAAATAAGCTAATAGTTGCAACTGCCTAACCTTTTCGTCGGATTCATTGAGCCACTCATGCAAATTTGAAAGTTCGTTGCCACTCTCAGTAATAAACATACCTCGTGCCTGAAAATTCTGAACCAATTCATTTTTAATAGATAACTCTTTTATTGCTTGCTGTCGTTGAATAATATTATCAATATTTAGATTCGATTTGGTCAAATTTTCAGCAAACCTCTGTTTGCCAATATGCGTTGCACTTCGGTTGATATATTGATAAAGCGAACCATCACCAAAAATATCGAAATCGGCTACTAGATGAGGGTTTAGATGATTGTATTTATCCCCATTTTCACGATCACTATAAGTATGATTTAACGCATTAACCTCATCTCTATTTATTTTCAATTTAAAAGACAAAAATTTCTCATAATTGTCTAACACTAGATTTCTCTTAACAACAAATAAAAAAGATATAAAACAAGCAACTGCAAAGAAAAGAAAAACAACTGTATTGATTGAGTTTATGTATAGAATAATAAATACAAATACTAACAGGAAGAGTATGAGTCGTGAGATGTAAAGGAAGAAAATCTTCTTCTTAACATTATCTATTTGCTTCTCTAAAGTTTTAATATTTTCTGAATAGAATAAAAACGCTTGATTCTGCATAGTTAGATACTAGTTGAATACAAATATTATTACAAGCGTAAAGAAACAAATATATTTTCAATGAAAATATATTAGGAAGGTATCGATTGAACTCTTTTGCTATAACCTACCGATATGTAACTCTTTCTGCAATTTCGATAAATATGAAAATATTGGTAAGTTTCTCATCTCTTCAATATTCTTCTGTTTATTCACATTAACAATTACAATATCACCCATACCTTTACCATATTCCCCT
>JBPXJX010000382.1:0-6819 GCA_051715525.1 Bacteroidales bacterium | reverse complement strand
TAACAGTTGGCGCTTGATATTGCTCGTCAGTCGATAGTGCTTTTAAGGAATAATAAAGGAATCCTTCCACTCTCAAAAAAATTGAAGAGTATTGCTGTGATTGGACCCAATGCCAACGATTCTATTGTGCCTCTTGGTAATTATAATGGTAATCCTGCGCATGTATCAACGGTTTTAGAAGGTGTAAGAAAGGTTTTAGGAAAAGATGTTAATGTGATCTACAACAAAGCCTGTAATATTGTTGATACTGCGGGTTATATCCGCGATTTAGATTTTAAGCCTGCTCTTGAAGTGGCAAAAAGCGTGGATGCAATTGTTTTTGTTGGTGGAATATCGCCACGATTGGAGGGCGAGGAGTTGAGAGTAAATATCGATGGATTTAAGGGTGGCGATAAAACCAACCTCAATCTGCCAAAGGTTCAAACTGATTTGCTTAAAGAGCTGAAAAAGTCGGGAAAGCCTTTAATCCTAGTTCTGATGAACGGGAGTGCGCTTTCCATTAACTGGGAGAATGAGAATATTGATGGTATTATTGAAGGGTGGTATGGCGGTGAGGGCGCAGGACAAGCCATTGCCGATGTGATTTTTGGTGATTACAACCCAGCTGGTCGCTTGCCCATGACCTTTTACAAATCGATAGATGATATTCCTGCTTTCGAAGACTATTCGATGAAAGGGAAGACTTACCGTTACTGCAATAAAGAGGTTCTCTATCCTTTTGGTTATGGCCTTAGCTATACTAAATTTGAGTATAGTAACTTAAAATTGTCGGGGACAGAATTGAAAGACAAACTAGATATCACTCTAAGTATTAAAAATACTGGGAAAGTTGATGGCGACGAGGTTGTACAACTATACATTCATCAGCAAGGGCAAAACTCAATTAAAGATTTAAGAGGTTGCAAACGGTTACATTTAAAGGCTGGTAAATCGATGCGTGTTAACTTCACTTTGAGAAAAGAGGATCTTTTACGCTACAATAAATGGAAGGAGGGGATGGATGTTTTACCCGGCAAAGTTATTGTTATGGTAGGGACTTCATCTAAAGATATTAGATTAAAGGCTGATTTTGAAGTGAAGAAACTATAATTACCTGAAGTGAATTTAATCCAGAACTTCAAGAATTCTTCCTTCGCCTAAAATCTTCAAAGGATTGGCTGTTTCAACAAAGGTTTGGGCCAGAATCTCTTTTTTTTCTTGTAGACGAAGTATTTTCTCTTCAACAGTATTTAGCGAAATAAATCGATAAACAAAGATATTTTTATCTTGCCCAATACGATGGGCTCTTGATATAGCTTGACTTTCAACGGCGGGATTCCACCAAGGATCGAGAATGAAAATGTAATCTGCTGCAGTAAGGTTAAGTCCTACACCACCAGCTTTTATAGAAATTAGGAATACCTTAACAGTTGAATCGTTCTGAAAATGCTCTACAACTTCCTTGCGGTTTGTGGTACTACCTGTGAGTACTTCGTGAGAAATACTGTTTTGTTCAAGGTATTCAGCAACAATCCTAAGATGCTTGACAAATGATGAGAATATGAGAATTTTGTGCCCTTCGGCCACAATACTATCGATACTTCGAGTTATCTCTTCAAACTTACCTGAATCAGCTGCTCCAGTATATTCTTCAATCATATTTGGGTGGTTGGCCAGCTGGCGAAGCCTTGTTAAACCGCGGAAAATAGCAATGGCAGAACGATCGAACCCTTGAGTAGCAATGTTCTCCATGATGCTATTGCGAATCAACGATTTTTCTGTCTCGTAAAACTTATTCTGTGACTCAGACATCTCGCAGTAAATCACCTGTTCGGTAATTTCGGGGAGGTCTTTGGCAACCTGCTCCTTGGTTCTTCTTAGTAGAAATGGTTCAATTAGCGTTTTTAAGAGATCGCTTTTTTGCGTATCACCCGATTTCTCTATAGGCTGAATAAACTCTTCGTTAAACGATTTAAAGCTACCAAGCATTCCTCTGTTTAAGAAATTTAGCTGAGCCCAAAGGTCGGATAGCGAATTTTCAATAGGAGTGCCGCTGATCGTGAGATAGTTCGATGCTTGTAGCTGAAGAGCCGAACGGTATATTTTCGAGGTTGGATTCTTAATTGCCTGGCTTTCATCAAGTATAACATACTTAAATCGTATTGCCTCAAGCATTTCGATATCGTTACGAACTATGCCATATGTTGTGATTACAATGTCGTGTTTAACAATATCTGATATGTTTTTTGTACGCAAATAACCAGTGTGCGAGTAATATGTCAATTCTGGAGCAAATCGTGAGATTTCATGAATCCAGTTATGAACTAACGAAGTTGGTACCACAATTAATGAGGTGTGACCAATTGTTTGAACATCACTTTTAGTAGCAGCGACTGTTTCTGTTCTATTCTCTTTAAGCGAAAGGAGCAATGCAATGGTTTGAATGGTTTTACCAAGACCCATATCATCGGCCAAGCATCCACCTAAGCCATTTTGCATCAAAAGATTAAGCCAAACATACCCTTCTTTCTGATAGCTACGTAGTTGTGCGTTTAGCCCATTTGGTAGTTTGATTTTAGCAGGAGAACTACTATTGAATTTATCTTTTAGCTGTTGAGCGCTTGGCGCATCAACCTTACAATCAACCAAAAGGTTGAAGAGTGATTTCTGAATAGCAATACCTTCGCCCGACTCCTTTCCCAAAAAGAATAATGGACGATAGCGAGTAAACCACTCTTCGGGAAGAATAAATATTTGAGCATTTGGAAGAACAAACTCTCTTATATTTTTAAGAATATTCTTTTTTAAGTGTATAAATGGAATTTCAAACCCGTCGAGGATAACCTTGCCGTATAGGTCAAACCAATCTTCGGCCGATTGGGTATTTATTTCGAGTTTGTAATCTTTCAGATAATACTTCTCTTTACCTTGATTTTGCTGAATGTCTACTTCAAATTTCTCAATCTCAATTTGATGACTATTTATCCACTCAATTAGCTGGTAGGGAGGTTGAGCGCTGTTAAAGTTGATTATGGTAGAAGGAAGAAACTCCGATTCGCCCGTTTTAGATAATCCAAGTTCAGTTAGCTTGTCGATATAACCTTTTTCCCAGTCTAAATCACGTTCAAAACGAATGAAACGATATTGGTTATCATCGCAGTTTAGTATGACTTCGGCCTCAGGTTTTGCGTTGGCAAGATATGCCTTTGTGCCATAAACAAACTTAAGGATAAGGCCAATTCCGCCAGCTAATCGTTGCTCGATTGCTAAAATCACCCTTTTATCTGGATTGCTTTGCTCAATGGTAAAACCAACTGGTTCAACTATCTGATTTCGAATGGTATTTAGTACGAATGTTTCGAAATATTTTCTCTCAGCTGATTTAGGAATTGATATGTATTGCTTGGTGAAAAATGGGCTTAATTTTTTACCATCGATCTTTGTAAATCGATAAAGGCTTGTTTTAACTCTTATCAAGCAAGGATCGTTGCAAATCACTTCCGATTCCTTGGTAGTAAGGTTAATCGATTTGCCATTACACGAGGCATCAATCCTATATTTGCTTTCAGTTTCGGTAACAGAGAAATGGAAAATTGGTAGCGCCTCGTTTTCCACAAGATTTAACCTATGATCCTCGTATAAGTTATTGAAATTCTTCTCTTTAAGGTAAATTGGGATTTTGCTTTTGCAAAGTATATCAAAACATTTTAGCATCCTTCGTTCAACATATGCCCTAACAAATTGCATAATCTGCTCGTTATCGGCAAGGGTTTTGTAGAAATCAGATACAGTGGTTTTGCCTTTGCTGAATTGCTTATGAATTGTGTTATCCGAAATCTCGTTGAGGTGCTTTATTACTTCCTGACCATCAATGGGGATAGCAGTTTCCCACTTTTTAAAGTTCGATTCATTAACATTATCAACAATGGTGTAGATTTCACCCTCGGTACTTAGCAAGCGGATGATGTATGGTGTAAAAATCATCCCTAAGTATCGGTGTTGCTGAAGAGCAATGGCAAAAATCTCGTTATGTTGATTGTCTTTAGTCATGATATTTTTAGGCTCGCAATGATAGCTAAACTAAGTGAAATGTTAAAGGTGAAAAGTGAAAAGTTATGAATTGAGAGAACTGTAACAATTAATTTTAATTACAACTCTATAATGCTGAAATGCAAAAAGAGTTTTCGGTAAACAAAATTGATTACTTACATTTGCGATTATTAAAATTTTTGAAGATGCAGATTAAAAGATATCTCCTTTTACTCCTTGTTGTGCTGATTCTTCAACCTATCTATGCACAGACCGATAAGGCTGTTCAGGTAAAGCGTTCGACCGATAAGGTGAAGATTGAAGGCAAATACTACTATATACATATAGTTCAAAAAGGGGAGTCGCTTTATGCTATTAGCAAAGCGTATGGCGTTAGCCAAATGGAGATTGCAATGGAGAATGCCGATATCTATATGGGCATTAAACCCGATATGGCTTTAAAAATTCCAGCAAAAGATATAAAGCCAGAGGATGAAAACGAGAAATATATCTCTCATATAGTTAAAAAGGGTGAGACGCTATTTGGCCTTTCACGCCAATACCAAGTACCTATTGAAGATATTGTAAAGGTTAACCTAGATGTTGAAAGCGGCTTGATTCTAAATCAAGTTCTTTTTATTCCTCGTGATAAATTGAATACATTAAATCAAGCAGTTAAGCGCGATTCAGTTTCTTATATTTATCACGAAGTAAAGCCCAAGGAGGGACTTTACTCTATATCAAGGAAATATGGCGTTAGCATCCAGTCAATCGAAGATCTGAATAAAGATATTCTTGTAAATGGGCTTAAAGCAGGCTCTATTCTTAAGATTGAGCAAAAGAAAAACGCTACAGTAGAAAAAACTCAAGTTGATGCAAATCAGAATGTTGTAAAAGCTAACAATCAAACAGTTCAGCAAAACAATAATTATATTTTCCCAAAAGTTAAATGCGATACTTTTAACTATAAGGAATTTAAACGTCCATTTAACATCTCTTTATTGTTGCCATTGCTAGCAGATAAACTCGACCTTGATTCTGCTGATATTGCAAATGGTGTATCTGAACCAGATCGGCTTACATCGCGTCAGCGTAATTTTATCGATTTTTATCAAGGTTTCTTGCTCTCAGTTGATTCGCTTAAGCGGAAAGGAATATCGATTAATTTATCAGTTTTTAATACTAGTAAAGATCCTGTTGAATCGAAAAAGATTCTTAAGGAAAAGGGCTTGAAAGAATCGGATCTGATTATTGGACCCGTTTATCCCGAACTACTTGAACCATTCGCAAATTATGCACGAGAGAATCGAATAAACATTATTTCACCATTGTCACAAAACGATGCCTTGCTAAAAGGGAACCCATACTATTTTCAAATTAGCCCCGCGTTGGATGTTCAATTCGATGAATTTGCTTCAAAAGTTGATTTTTGTGAAGATAAAAACTTAATGGTTGTATATGAGGATGATAGCTTAAAAAAAGATATTGCAAATGTTTATAAAGAGCATATTCGTAAAAGGATAAACCAGTGTGAGAATTCTGAATCTATCCATTTTAAGGAGATGAAATATAAACCAGGGGGTATAACTGCTGAAATTAAAGAAAAATTAAACCAAAGCATGTCTGCTCAGAAAGAGAATGTGTTTATTATTCCATCGGAAAGCGAGGCTTTTGTTTCTGATTTTTTGAGTCAACTTTTTGCGCTAACAACTTATTATAATTACAAGGTAAAAGTTTATGGATTCCCTCGTTGGCAAAAGTTTAAAAATATTCCGATAGAATACTTTTATAGACTTAATGTTCAAATTTTTACACCTTATTTTGTTGATTATGCTAAACATGATGTTAAGTCTTTTGTAAATGATTATAGACATTTCTATAGATCGGAACCAACTCAATATTCTTTCCAAGGTTACGATATCGGACTCTACTTTTTATCTGCTTTAATGAATTATGGGGTTGATTTTAAATACTGCTTGTCAAATCATAATGTGAATTTGTTACAATCTAACTATCGTTTTTATCAGCAGAACAGCGTTGATGGCTTTGATAATAAATCGGTTTTTTTAATTAAATACACTCAAGATTTTGATATCGTTGAGGTAAAATAACCGATACAGTAAAGTATTTTCAAAAGTTCACCCTTAAAGGAGGTGAACTTTTTGTTTTTTAATGTGTTGATGGCAATAGATGTCATAAAACAATAAACTATGAAAACAAAAAGAATAATCCTTTTTTCCCTTTTACTTATTGCTACGATAAGTAAGGCTAGATCACAAAATCAAACAAATTTTACTTTCCCATCTTTACCCTACAACTATGATGCACTTGAGCAATTCATAGATAAAACTACAATGGAGTTTCATTACGATAAGCACTTTCGAGGGTACTATAATAACTTTATTAAAGCGGTAGAGGCAAATAATTTAAATGGGAAAAGTCTCGAAGAGATTTTTAGGGAGGTAAGTAAATATCCTGTAGGATTGAGGAATTCAGGCGGGGGCTATTACAATCATGCTTTGTTTTGGGAAGTTATGTCTCCAAATGGCGGGGGGATGCCAACAGGTAAACTACTTCAAGCCATAAACGAATCGTTTGGCTCGTACGAAAATTTTGTGAAGGAGTTTGAGAAGGCAGCAACAACGTTATTCGGGAGTGGATGGGCTTGGCTTGCCGTTGACAGTTCAGGTAAACTCTTTATTAGCCAACTTCCAAATCAGGATAACCCATTAATGGATGTTGCGCCTAAGCGCGGTGTGCCAATTTTTGCATTAGATGTTTGGGAACATGCATACTACCTTAAATATCAGA
>JBPXJX010000381.1:0-1954 GCA_051715525.1 Bacteroidales bacterium | reverse complement strand
TGAAGTAGCGGTCGTGGGTGATTGCTATAACAGTACCTTTATATTGTTGTAAGTGCATTTCTAACCACTGTACTGATTCAGCATCGAGGTGGTTGGTTGGCTCATCAAGAAGAAGGATTTCAGGTTCGCGAAGTAGTAAGCGGCATAAGGCAACTCGCCTCCGCTCACCACCCGATAGGACTGCAACCGAAGCATCGGGTTCTGGACAACGGAGCGCATCCATTGCGCGTTCGAGTTTAGAGTCGAGATTCCAACCATCAACGTGATCGATCTTTTCGGTTAGCTCCCCTTGACGTTCAATAAGCTTGTTCATTTGCTCATCATCCATAGGTTCAGCAAACTTTGCGTTGATATCTTCGTATTCTTTTAAAAGGTCAACTATTTCTTGAACACCTTCCTGAACAATCTCTTTAACTGTTTTCGACTCATCGAGTTGAGGATCTTGTTCAAGATATCCAACTCTGTAGCCTGGAGAGAAAACCACTTCGCCTTGGAACGATTTCTCAATGCCAGCAATGATTTTAAGTAATGTTGATTTACCAGAACCATTTAAACCGATGATGCCTATTTTTGCACCATAGAAAAATGATAGGTAGATGTTGTTAAGTACTTTTTTGTGAGGTGGAAAGGTTTTGCTAACCCCAACCATCGAGAAAATAATCTTTTCGTCAGCCATAATATGTGTTTGTCTTCAATTTTAGTCTACGTAATAAAAAACCGCTGTCAGAGTTTTTACTGACAGCGGCAAAGTTACAAATAGTTGTGATAATTATTTTCGTCCTACCTTCTTAAAATCTGAACTTAGGAAACCATCGCCATCAGATTTAGCATCATGGAAATCAAAGTAGTACATCTGATCATCGCTTGCTCCAAGTAAAATTTTGTAGCAACGTGCCTGAAGTCTTGTTCCAGATGGGCCAACCTTGTGGAGGTATATAACGTTAGGATTTTTCTCTGCAATAGCTTTTTCAATGTTATCAGCAGTAACAACTTTTACTGTGTATGCATAGTTTTTTCTGATTTGAGCCAACTCCCTGGTACCTTTTTCAATATCATCTTCAATTACCCAGAGTTCTTTGTTTTTAACATCTTTTGTGTTTTTGTTATAGTAGTCGAAGATGTTTTTCTTGATTAATGCTGGGTTTTGCTCAATAAGCTTAATATGTGCTTGCATGAAGCGGATTAACCCCTCAATTTTATATACATAGCTGTCCTCTGGTACATCTTTGTAGCTAAGAGGAAGGGAGCAAATATCGGGCATGTCCGTAATTTTTTTAACGGCTGCACCCATCGAAAGGCTCATAAAGTTGTAAACAGCAGGCATTTTATCGCTATCAAACTTCATCTGAATAAGCACTAGGAATGATTTATCGATATCGTTGCGAATTTTCTCAAATTCTTTGCTTGTGATAAATTTGTATGGAGTGATTTTCCATGATTTTTCAATGGCTTCCTGAATTTTGAAATTATAAGCCGCTGTAGGATTATCTTCTAATACAACATAGGTGGTCGTTTTTAGAAATGCTTTAACATCTTCAATTCTCACTAAATTTCTTTCGGCAAAGATTGATAGACTGAAGCAGAATAGTAGTGTAAAGATAAAAATCTTTTTCATAGTTATTTAGTTTTTAAGTGTTAACTGTCAATGTTTTAATTGGTATTCCTGATCACGAGTAAAAGAAACAACTAAATTATTCTTTTTTTGTTCATCAAGGCAAAATTTCATCAAGTTTCTGTTTCAAATTTTATACTCATACAATTTAAAGTTTTTTTTGTTTATTTTTGCGAAGTTACATTATTTTTTATCTATAGATTTAAGTGTAATGTATTGATAACATGATGAATACGCATTAATCTTACTCCTAATAAGATGGATATATTTGATAAAGAAGAGGTTAAAAAGGTTACAAACCTTAAGGTTGGAGGTGATGGTGTTGCTAAGCTGCTTATGTTA
>JBPXJX010000380.1:0-2755 GCA_051715525.1 Bacteroidales bacterium | reverse complement strand
TTCATGATTTGCATTTAACTTTATATTTTTCAACAATTACATCATTGGGAAGTATAGAATTTTTATTTAATATTAGTGTAACCTCTTGTTCTTTTGGGTTTTCAGGATCGTCAAATTCGCATTTAGTTATATCATAACTTGACAGTTTATCCTCATCTATAACGTAAACAAAGCCATCTTCAATATTGCCACTAGTTGCAAATTTTTCTGCTATTTCTCTTCTTCGTGTTGTTGATATAGAGCAGCCATTATATGCTGCTGAATCAATTTGATGTGCGCGTGCAGTATTTTCAATTGATGCACCATAGGTAAATTTATCATTATATTTTAATTGTGCATTGCTATATGTTAGAGTCAATTCTTTTATTTTTCCCTTAGGCAATAGTTTTCCTTTGTTTCTATCATCATCTATTTTTGATATTCCTCTGTAGAGTCGGTTCATGGTCATCTCTTTGTGCATAACGTCTCGTGTGACGGGCGCGGCGGGGAGTAAGCCGTTAAAAATCGCGGGCTGTCACCGCGTCCGTCGTCGACACTCTCGTTATGCTTAACTTAATATTTATTAGTTGGTTAAATGTAAAATTTTAGTCCTTTTTGATCGTAGTATTGCTAGTTGTGACTTAGTTAAGTCTTGATATTTTAGTATTTCATTTGCGTTCTTTATATCATATCCGCAGGATTTCTTATTAGATTTCTCTGCTGAAATTAATAGTTCTTGTGTATCTTCTAGCATCTTGATTGATTCATCTAAATCACTGATATTTCTTGCTTTATGGTATCTTGCTATACTCTTTCTTAAATAACGAAAAGAATATGATCTACCTAAATCATGTGTTTTGTCTATATATTTATCACCATTTGTCAAGTCTCCCAAGCGATAATATACAAGAGCCAGTCCAACAATGGCATCGCAATTGCTATTGTCAAGTTCAACAGCTCTTTTAGATATTTTCTTTGCATATTCAAAATTTTGGGTTTTATTTAAAAGCAACCAAGAAAACCTATCATGTAATGCAGAGTTTATTGGATCATCTTCAATAGCTGATTCATACATTTCAATAGCATTAGCTATATCACCTTTATCGACGTAAACTTTGGCTGCTTTTGCATAGTCACTGCGAAATGCTTCAGCTACTCTGTCTGTTTTATACTCCCTTTCTATTTGTTCTCTTTGCTTGGCATACTCATCCACATTTGATGCTATTGCTTTTAATTTATTTTTTTCTGATTCAGGGATTTTTGCAAATTGTTGCATGAAGAATCTACGTGCTAAATCAACAAGTTCTAATGAATAAGAACGTCCATAATCAGTAAGTATGGAAAAATGAGTTTCTTCGAGTGCTTTTTGGAACTCGGAATGCTGAATACCAACTTCTTGGCAAGTTTGACCAATTGAGTTTTGGTCAAGAGGGCTACTAATATGAATTATGACTAAAAATACTTTTTGTTGCAACTCATTCATCCGTTGCCAAGCATCTTCATATAAGAAATCTAGCAGGTCTTCGTTAGATTTTTTAAATATATTAAAAATTGCATCATCTATTCCGAGATTTGAGTATGAGATGTATTTAACTAGTGCTTCTAAAAGAATTGGCTTTTTCATTAATTGATTGGCTACTTTTCTTAATGTTGCCTCTCCTGCCTGATTAATTGGTTTTGCATTATATTCTTTGGCCAGTCTTTTCATTAGATTGACACTTTCTTCTTCTGATAATCCTTCTACTTTAATGGGGGTGGCTGCAATATATTCTCTTCTGCGAGATGTTATTATCAATCGTCCTACTAACTTTCCAACTTTTGTAAAGAAGTCCCCTAATTCTTCAACTTCTTCAGAAGAAATAGCTAGTGTTTCCGTATTATCAATAACAAGTAATATATCGTCACGTGAGTAGCCATTGCTTTTTAATACACCAATGGCTTTATCAATAATTCTTTTACCATCAATAGTATACCATTCTTTGGGTAAAACGGGTTCAAAACATCTCATCAACTCCCGAATACATTCATCCATAGCTGGATTTATACTTGAAAAGTGTATTAGTCCATTTTCACTCCATCTTGTTTTCTTTGCCGTATAATAACAAATAATTTCTGGCGGTTTTTTTGAAAAATCAAGTTTACTTTCCATAAGAGAGTTCAGAAACTCTAAAACCAATGTGGTTTTTCCGTACCCTCCATCGCCAAATATTAGACAACATCTTTCTTCATCATCAAGCCATTCTGTTAGCTTTTTAATCTCAGTTAAGCGTCCCTCAAATGTATCTGTTTGTCTAACTGGAATATTATGAAATAGTGAACAATCTTTGTTTTTATAGACAAAATCGGTTAAATCATATTTGCTGGTTGGTCTTATGCCCTTGTTTGAAAAAACATTATCATCGGAAAGATTTACTGTAAACTCGGCTGCATTTTCATTAGATAGCATCTGACCTTTGAGTTTCCAAACTCCTTTTTTGGGTGATATATCAAGAATCACGAAGGCATGATTTTGATAAGTGACTGGTGTTCTAATTCTTAGATTGGAAAAATCTTTGGCAATTTTTGCATTTCCATCTTGGTCTATGATTGGAATAATAGTATCAAAAACATTTAAGCAATCTGTAATTAATTGTTCGGTTTTTTGAGACCATATTTTAGTGGTATCATCATCTAACACTCCATGTCCCGGTCGTTTATTTCTAAACTCTATCCATTCTATGAGTTGTGTAGAAACAGGTTTTTTAATAAGTTTAGCTACTTCAAACCAACCAGTTAG
>JBPXJX010000379.1:0-1109 GCA_051715525.1 Bacteroidales bacterium | reverse complement strand
TTTTTGTAGATACAGCCATGTTATTAATGCTAAAATCGCCCCACCAAGAATAGTGGCAATCAAAATGCTTTTAATTGTATCAATAAAAAAGAGCAATTTGGTAGACTTATTAAAACCGAACTTCTCCTCTATAACAAAAGTTTCGTAATAACTAAAAGGGGTTGAAATAAGTAACGAAATTAAACCAAGAATTCCAAAGAATAATAGCGTTTGGATAATCATATTCTGATTGATGCCTGCCACATACCCTTGCAAAAAGCCAAAACCTTTAAGGCTAAAGAACACAACAACTAGAACAGATGATAGGGTTGACTCAACCATTGATACCTTAAGTTTTTCCTTTTCATAGGCTTGCTGTTTCTGATAGTTTTCAATTTCATAAACATCAGATATAATGGAAGGTAAAATTTTTGGCTTATGGCGATAATTTAACCACTCAAGAAATGAAGAGAATAAAAAGTTAATTATTAAAAAACCAATAATTGTGAAGTAGATTATATCTATCATATTATACTATTTGATCGTTTTACTTATCCTTTCATTTATAATCTCTAAATATTTATCAATTTCAGGCAAAGGGTAATAATTTGTAGACTTTTGGAGCCAAGTCATTGAAATATCAAATTTACCAAGCATCTCGTTGGCAAGAGCTAAGTTAAAAGCCGCTTTAGCGCAAAGTTTTCTATTTTTACTTTTTAAAACTTTCTGCCATTCAGAAGCCGCCTGTAACCACTGCCCTCTGATGGCAAAAATTGCTGCTGCCTCCATCTCTTTCGAGCCAATATGGAAAATAACTCTTTTATCATTAAGCCAAATTGGTGCAATTTTTTTAACTGTATTATTACCACAATCAGCACCAATAAATGCAGCTGCAGCAAAATGCCCAGGAATTTGATTACCAACTTTAACAGGAGTCCAATCCCGAGTATCCCAAATAAGAGTGTCTCTATAAAGTTCACCAAAGGGTATTTTCTTTTTATCAACATCATAAATACGCCAATAGCAGTAAATTGCTGCGCTTAGGCTACCATAAAAGTAGTCAACCCCATCCTGTTGCGTTTTATAAGCATCAACAAGTTCATTTACTTTTATGTACTCTAATGAAATAA
>JBPXJX010000378.1:0-3496 GCA_051715525.1 Bacteroidales bacterium | reverse complement strand
CGACGCTCTTCCGATCTGGAAATTCGTTATACAAAATTGACATCAGGCACTATGGAGATTTCATAGCGCCAGGTCTACTAGGTGCTCCAACAAGCAACTCTGTAATATTTAATGCCCTCAACGATAAAACCATCGAAGCCTATATTGCATATGGTGTAAGCGAAAACAATCTGAATGAACAAACCTCAACAGCCAACTACATTGCTAACGAACCAATTGAAATCAACATTTCTGGTCTAAGCCCCAATACACATTACTACTACGAATTAAGGTATAAATTGCCAAACGAGCAATACTTTAAAAGTTCAACCTCGGGTGAATTTAATACACAACGAGCACAAGGCGAGGTTTTTTCATTTGCAGTTGAGGCAGATCCACATCTTGATGAAGGATCAAACTTTGTAACATTCCGAAATACGCTTCAAAACGCGCTAAACCTTAAACCCGATTTTTTTATTGATTTAGGAGACAACTTCATGGCAGAGAAATTTCCTTTGGTTAACCAATATTTCATTGAGCAAAGGAGCCTTCTTTACCGAAACTTTTGGGACAATGTTTGTAAATCGATGCCACTTTTTATTGTTCAAGGAAACCATGATACCGAGCTAAGGTGGCTTAGTACAAATAGCGCAACCGATCCTTTTAACCTAGCAACTACCATTAGGAAAAAGTATTACCCAACTCCAGAGCCCAACTTCTTTTACACTGGAAGCGATTTTGTTGAGCCATTTGTTGGAAAGCGCGAAAATTACTACTCGTGGACTTGGGGCGATGCACTTTTTGTTGTAATCGACCCCTACGGATACACAGATTCGAAACCTACCGATCCATGGGGATTTACTCTTGGAAAAACTCAGTACGACTGGTTCCGAAAAACGTTAGAGGAAAGTAAAGCCAAGTTCAAATTTGTATTTGCGCATCATATCGTTGGTGGCGATATTCTAGGCAGAGGTGGAGCCGAAAAGGTAGATTACTTTGAAATGGGAGGTAAAAACATTGATGACTCTTACGGATTTGACACCAAAAGACCAGGATGGGGTAAGCCACTTCATCAAATTATGGTTGAGAATGGAGTTCAGATTTTCTTTCATGGTCACGATCACTTTTATGGGGAACAGGTTAAAGATGGGATAATTTACCAGGAAGTTCCCCAACCTTCATTCCCTGTATATAATTCAATCAATGAGATTTCGAACTATGGCTACAAGGAAGGAGTATTCATTCCTAGCTCAGGGCATATTAACGTAAAGGTTATGGGCGAAAACGCTCAAGTAGACTATATTGGAGGTTATCATGTCGACAATATCAATGCAAATCTGATTAATGGGCAAAGCCGAAGGACATACTACGTTAAAGCAAAATCTACAAGCACAAATACAACATCAATTAAATCAGAAACAATAAGCGCCTTTCAAGCAGGGAATTATCTCATTATTAATTCCACAATTTATACGAGTGTAATAATTAATATTTTTTCAGTAACAGGACAACAACTCAGCCCCCTATACAATGGAAATTTAATAGAGGGCGAAACGAAACTAATACTCCCACTGGACTGGCCAAAAGGAATGTATTTAGCAAGAATAAGTGGAGGAAACATCCGTCAAACAATTAAAATTATTAGATAAACAATTCAAAGTATGAAAAGATTAGTTTTTATAATCGTAGCAAACATCCTAATATTCAAAGGATTTTCGCAAAACATTTCGGAGATTCTGGGTAGACCGACTAATAGTTCAATCACTACCAATATTCTCTCCGATAGCCAAATCAATATTTATATTGAATACTGGGAGGATAAAGCTTCATCAGCAATTAATTCTCAAATCATTACATGCAATGCAAATAGTACTGTTGAGATTAAACTTGATGGTTTAAAGCATAACACTAGGTACCTGTATCGCTCGCACTTTAAAAGAATAGCTGACCCTAACTATATTATTGGTGAAACTCATACATTTACCACACAACGGGCAAAAGGTGAAACATTCAACTTTACCATTGAAGCAGATCCACATCCTTACGACAAAAAGGGTTGTTGGCCATTATGGGATATTGCACTAAGCAACCAGCTAAAGGATACTGCAGATTTTATAATTGATTTAGGTGATACTTTTGGCGATGACCATAATCCAACAACTATTACTTCTGATCAGGTAAAGCAACTGCAACTAAACGGAAGAGGGTTTTTCAGCAAGGTATGCCACTCAATGCCTCTACTCTTCTGCATTGGGAATCACGAAGGAGAATCGGGTTACTATTTGCTTCAAAATCCACCAAACAACCTAGCCACCTACGAAACGCTTTGGCGTAAAACATTCTTCTCCAACCCCTACCCCGATGGCTTTTACAGCGGGAACAATGCAAGTGAAAGTTTCGGAATGGGGCAACCTCACAACTATTATGCATGGGAATGGGGTGATGCACTATTCGTAGTTCTCGACATGTATAGATATGCATCGGCAACCGAAAAACCCCAGAAATGGGATTGGACTATTGGCAAAACTCAATACGACTGGTTTAAAAGCACCCTTGAAAACAGCAGCGCAAAGTACAAATTCGTTTTTGGTCACCATATTTTAGGACAAGGACGTGGTGGGATCGAACTTGCCACTAGTTTTGAATGGGGAGGTTACGATGCGGGTACTTATAAATTTGACGCATACCGTCCAGGATGGGGCTTACCAATTCACGATTTGATGAAGGCCAATAACGTTTCTATTTTCTTCCAAGGCCACGACCATATTTTTGTTCAACAAGAACTTGACAATATTATTTACCAAACCGTTCCCATGCCAAGTGACTCATCATATATGATTGGAATGAACGATAATGGTGATGCGTTCTTGAGCGGAACAAAACTATCCGGATCAGGACACCTAAGGGTTACAGTATCGCCAGACAATGTAAGCGTTGCTTTCGTTAAAGCAATTTTACCACAGCATGAAACAACCAACTCAAAAAATGGTGATGTGGCTTTCACCTATTCATCCAATGGCTCAAATACAACTTCTATTGATGAAGTTACAAATTCAAAACCACTAATTGGCTGTTACCCAAATCCGTTCACCAATAGAATAAACGTATCAAATTGTAATGGTAACGAAACTTTTGAGCTTTACAATATTATTGGAAAAACAATTTGGACAGGGAACCAAATTGAGCAACAAGATTTTTCAATATTACCAAAAGGGATTTACTTTTTAAGAGTAAACAATTCCCTATCAACGCAGGCATTAAAATTAATTAAGATGTAGTACAACAATAAATTGCATCAAAATACAAATTAAAACCTCCAGTAATTTATTTAAACTTACTGGAGGTTTTAATGATAATACTAACAATTATAGAAATTCATATAAAATTGACAAGCACCATTTAGGTAGGAGTGAGCTATTGAGACTTAAAATGAAAATCAGCACCATCAACAATCTCTAATCTTTCATTTAAACACAAGAATACTCCACTGTTAACTCAAGTACTAATAGGGCTACCA
>JBPXJX010000377.1:0-2925 GCA_051715525.1 Bacteroidales bacterium | reverse complement strand
CACGTCGTAAAAGATCTGAAAAAGGTGAATCAAACGATTAATCCATTAAAAAATTAAAGAAATAAAATCTGATATCATATTAGGCGGTGTAGGAGGACAAGGCATCCTTTCAATTGCTGCTGCAATCGGTTTAGCTGCATTAAAAAATGATTTACACCTTAAGCAATCCGAAGTACATGGAATGAGTCAACGCGGAGGAGACGTACAATCACACCTTCGAATATCAAGTAACCCAATTGCTTCGGATCTCATTCCTAAAGGAAAAGCGGATCTTATTATCTCTGTAGAACCAATGGAGAGTTTAAGGTATTTACCATTCCTTTCAAAAGATGGTTGGCTGGTAACAAACATTACCCCATTCAACAATATTCCCGATTATCCGAAAGTTGAAGACATCATGGCGCAAATAAATACGTTCCCAAATCATATTGCTATTGATGCAGATACCATTGCAAAAGCAGCTGGATCATCGCGTTCATTGAATATTGTAATGCTTGGCGCTGCTTCTCCTTTTATTGATATACCTTATGAAAAACTTGAAGAAGGTATTCGCGAGCTATTTGGTAAGAAAGGTGAAGAAATGGTTAACACAAATCTTAAAGCGCTGAAAGCAGGAAGAGAATTTACTGAAAAAAATAGATAGGTAAATCTTCATAATCTTAAAAAAACCCCTTATCATTGAGGGGTTTTTTATTTGGAAATAAATGATACTTCAATCATTCTTTATGATAGCTGATAGTTCACAACACATATGTGCTGTTTTTTTACTTTTCAACTATAGCTATAATTTACTACTTTATACTCATTCTTTTATAGTATTACTAGCACTTGGCTTTGGTTTTTACTTTTATTATACAAAAAGGAAACTAACAAAACAACTAAAAAGAGTCGAACAACAACTCATCCTATCGCAAATAAACCCTCACTTTTTCTTCAACTCTTTAACAGCATTACAAAGCTATATTTTTAGAAACGATTCTATTCAAGCAGGGAAATTCCTATCAACCTTTGCCAAATTCGTTCGTCTGGTGCTCGAATCATCGCGATTGGAACTATCATCAATTGAGCAAGAAGTTAAAATACTGAAACTTTATTTCGAGCTACAATCACAAAGATTTGAGAATAAGTTTGAGCACAGTATTGAAATTGATGAAGAGCTTGACACTGATCTGCCTTCAATTCCTCCTCTTTTAACGCAACCTTTTATCGAGAACTCGATAGAGCATGGATTAATTCAACTAAACGAAAAGGGTAGTATTATTATCCGATTCATTAAACAAAAAGATTTTATAGTTATTGAACTTGATGACAATGGAATAGGAATTGATAAAACAATGCAGCACCACCTTCGTTCAGGCAGAAGTCCACATACTTTTGCAAAAGATTTGACATTTGTTAGAATTGAAAAGGTGAAGGAAATAAACAATATGAACGTTTTTATTGATATTAAAGATAAATCTTCGGTTGATATAAATACACACGGATCAATTATACGTTTTTCGATACCAATAAACTAAAAAGAACTATGCTTTCGGCACTTATAATCGATGACGAGGATAAGGTTAGAGAAACCCTGATGCATATGCTATCTGCCTACTGTCCTACCATTAAAGTAATTGGAGAGGCTAATAACGTTCAATCGGGCTATGACTTAATTATTGAATCAAAACCCGATGTTGTTTTCCTCGATATTAAAATGCCTGACGGTACTGGTTTTGAACTGTTAAAGAAGTTCGACAAAATTGATTTCTATTTTATTATAATTACCGCATTTGAAGAATTCGCCATTCAATCGTTCAAGGTTAGCGCGTTAGATTATCTTTTAAAACCAGTTGATCCTACAGATTTAATGAATGCAGTGGTTAAGTTAACTAAAATTATTGATAGCGATGAAACTAAGGTTAGGCTAAATGCCTTAATATCAAATATTGAGAGTGAAAGAAACGACTCTAAGAAGATTGTAATCAAAACGCTTGATGGAGTTTTCGTAGTTCAATCCGATGAAATTGTAAGGTGCGAATCAGACAACAATTATACAATCATTTACTTCAAAGACACAACAAAAATCCTAGTATCCAAAACGTTAAAAGAGTTTGATGATTTACTAACGCCACTATCATTTATCAGATGTCATCAGTCGCATTTGATAAACACCAAATATATAGTTAAGTATACTAAATACCCTAACGCAGTATTAATCCTTACAGATGGTATCTCAATTCCAGTATCGGTACGTAAAAAGGAAGCCGTTGAGAGGTTGGTAAAAAACAAATTAGGTTAACCCATTCTTTTTGAGATGTTGCATATATCTCTTGTCGCTTATAAGTATATGGTTTATAAGCCAATCTGACAAGTATCTGATAAGTTCTAAAGACTTCTCCTTATTTCCATTCTCAAAATCTTTTTTAAGTGAACTTATCTTATCAACAAACATTTCATGCTGAAGCTTATGTTCAAGCGTTTCGGGATAATTTGTTGTAGTAAAATACAACTCTTCTCGCTTAAAGTGAGTTTTAGTATAATCGATTAGTTGATGCAATGTTTCATCAAGAATATCGTTTGCTTTTCCATGACTTATAGAATCAAAAAGCTTGTTAATAATACGAAATATACCCTTATGGTCGTCGTCAATACTTTTAATTTCAACACTATAGCTCTCTTTCCATTCGTATAGTTCCATAATAACATTTATTAACTTTAATATCTAATCAACAAATTTATAGCCCACACCCTTAACTGTACTTATATGTTCATCACCAATTTTTTCTCTAAGTTTACGAATATGTACATCAATAGTTCTATCTCCAACAATAATATCATCACCCCAAATTGAAGTGTAAATCTCCTCTCTAGTAAAAACCTTTTGAGGGCGGCTATAAAGCAGTTCTAGCAGTTCAAACTCTTTTTTGGGTAATACTATTTCAA
>JBPXJX010000376.1:0-2000 GCA_051715525.1 Bacteroidales bacterium | reverse complement strand
GAGGTTGTAATGACCTTTATGTTTTTAATAATAATACTTGGAGCCACTCATTCCAAAGCACCCAAAGGGTTTGCCGGGATTGCAATTGGATTGGGCTTAACCCTAATTCATTTAATTAGTATACCGGTTACAAATACCTCTGTTAATCCAGCCCGTAGCATAAGTCAAGCAATCTTTGCGGGAGGTTGGGCGATTGAGCAACTTTGGTTATTTATTGTAGCACCAATAATAGGTGCAATTTTAGCGGGTTTAGTTTATAAAACGATGTCTCCTGAAAAATAATAAGTATTACTAAAAATAAAGGAGGTCATTTCAAATCAAAATTGAAATGACCTCCTCTTTATATAAGTATTTAATTAAACCTATAAGCAAACTTAACTAAAAAAACGCTGTAAGGATAAGTATCATAGAGGTTGTTGATATCATTATTTATTGAAGAACTAGGTGATTGATAGTAATCATTCTTATTCATTGTCCAAACAAAGAAAAGCGTAGAACCAGGTCGGTATTCCCAACGAGCAATAAAGGTAGATTGAAAATCAAGATAATTCTGATCGCTTAAATCGAATGAGTAATCAACTCCATTTTCATCAACATTACAGACCGCATTGTTTCGATCAAAAGATAGCTGAGAATCATTGTATAATACAAACCTATCGTTGAAACTATTAGCTTTTGGATTGTTAATATACTTATAATCAAAATAACTTACGCTTGATAAATATGGACGTGCATAGTACTGAAAGGTAAGTTCAGGGTTAATGCTGTACTCTAATCTAAGTGATAGCTCATATGATTTTCGGTTTATCGATGCATTAATATATTTTGTTTCACCATTTAATAGTTCAACATTAGCTACATACTGCAATTTGTTCCATCCATAGGAGTATTCAGGAACTAGTGAAAGTGAAATTTTCTTCGAAGGTTTATAGTTTATGAATCCAAAATAACTCGTACTGCGGCTATAGCTATTATCTCCAAAGTTCTGTGAACCTCCAATGGTAAATGTTAATTTTTTCCTGCCATCGGAGCTGATGTCATACCAATAGCTCCAATTCCCCGGCAGTTTAAGCATTGGGCCACCTCTTAAAGCGCTGCTTGAAAGGCGTTCGCCACCTCTATTTATCCCTGCTTCAAAACCCCAATAGTTCTTAAATTGGAAATGGAAGTTTGTATTACCCCCTTTGTATGTATTTTGACTACCAAAATTCCAGCCAGACCATAGGTTGAAATTGATGTTCATATTTCTAAAAATGAAAAATGGCTCCCAAAATCTAATGCCAACCCACGCCGCTCCAAAAATATCGTCAACATTACTTGAATAACCTAAGTCATTTACCTCCAGTTCAGGCGACTTCCATGAAAACATTCCTAAGTAACGAATATGACCCTCTCCAACTTTACCAAGTTGTAATAAACCTCCTGTTCCAGTTAACGAAGTCCTATTATTATCAACATCGATATAATCGGCATCAGGGCGTTGAAAATATCTTGCAGATGATTTTTGAGTATTTTCAATAGCCACTTTAGAACCATTTACATTACTAAAATAAACTTTTGCATTAAAGAAGTAGTTTTTGCTATTCCAGTATTGCTGTAAGTCAACACCACCAGTATATGCATCTTTATGAAGATAATCTTGAGTAGCATCGGTAAGTTGTCGATTTGTTGAAGTAAAGATGCTATTAATAATAGTATTACCCTTATTAAACTCTTTCTTAACAGTACCTACAAAATAGTTGGTAAGAGGTTCAACAATTTCAGTACTACGTTTCCCCTCATCCGAAATGTTTGCATAGCTATTAAGGGTTAAACTCTCTATCACACCTACAGATAATCCATTATTTGTTCTTCCGCTAAGTTTTGCTGCACCTAATATTGTTGTGTTTGAAGGTATCTCAACAAATGCATTATCTCCGATATTATCTGGATAAAGTTGTGGGGAACGACCAATTCTTCGTGAGTAGAAAAGATTCTCGGCGGCACCATCGCCATCGCCA
>JBPXJX010000375.1:0-3495 GCA_051715525.1 Bacteroidales bacterium | reverse complement strand
TGATAATTTCATAAAATATATTTTTGAAACAAATCTATCCTATACCCTTGTTAGCTGCAGTTGAAATAAGGTTAATTAATGTTAAGAAGTTGATTCAGTATAATGGCTGATGTACCTTTAAATGGTGAAAAGAATTCTTTTATCGCTGTTGCTGATGATCTTTACCATTTTGTTGGTAGCCCTAGGACAGACCTACTGGTTGTTCAAGCTCTATGATCATGAATTTGACAATTTTAAAAAAGGAATGAATGCACAATTCAGGACGAGCTTCCATGAATTACAACGTGTTCGCTTTTTAAAAGACAGTTCTTTATTCAGTCACGTATTGGACACGTTATACTTTGAGGCTGAAAAAAAGAAAATCACGAAAAAACAAGCAGAAAGTAAAATATTGCTGAATGTGGATGGATTAAATTTTACAGATACTTCTTCCACAAAAAAGCTAAATGATATAAAACCAGAAAATATTAGGTCCATAAGCATTGTCAATTCAAAAAATCAACCGCTTCCACCAGAATTTTATGAATCCATAATTCTTAAATCCAGTGACAACAGCGAAACTGATTCCATTAAAAAATTAAAAGAAATAAGGACTCAAGGCCTGAATATTTCACTGCTCAAAAAAAATCAAGTTAATGAGCCTTATTTAATTGGAATTCCAATTCAAGAAGATAGTCTCTTAACAAAAACGAAAATATTTCCCCCAAAGACCTTAAAATACCAACAGGATTATAAGGCTAAGTTTCCGATAATACAGGTAATCTCCAATAATAAAACATTAAACGACTCTATCCCTCTTACAGATATAAGACGATATTTCTATAAATCACTTTCCCCTAATCAACAAAAAATAAACTATCAGGTTGTTCGGAAAAGATGGAATCGAATCGAATTACCCAATATCGACCTCACGCGAGATACGCTAAAGGGATTTATCTCATCCCCACAGTTATCGGGTATTCAAAAAACATTCAGCTATCAGATTCTATTTCCGGATGTACAAGATTTTATAATCAAACAAATGAGTGGACAGATATTTGGATCTATACTGATGACATTAATTCTCACTACTGCATTTGCTTTCATTTACCATACGCTGCGCAGGCAAAAAAGACTGTCAGATATCAAAAATGAATTCATCAGTAATATTACACATGAACTTAAAACGCCAATAGCTACGGTTCATGTAGCACTGGAAGCATTACAAAATTTTAACGCCATAGATGACCCTAAAAAAACCAAAGAATATCTTGATATTTCGATATCAGAATTAAACAGATTGGAACTTCTTGTAGATAATGTTCTCAAAAGATCTATGCTTGAAAAAGAATCCATAAAATTAGAACTATCGACCATAGATCTACATCAAATTCTAAAGAATGTACTTCAAACATTAAAACTTCAATTTGAACATAGCGGAACTCTCGTCAGTATTAAGAAAGTAAACGATTATTTTATGACAACTGGCGATCAACTTCATATAGAAAGTGTAATTTATAACCTCTTAGATAATGCTCTAAAATATAGTAATGACAATCCTGAATTAAACATAAAGCTTTACAAAGAAAATAATAATATTGTTTTATCTATTCAAGATAATGGTATAGGTATTCCAAAAGAGTATAAGGATAAAATATTTCAACCATTCTTCCGCGTTCCAAATATGGACAGACATAACGTAAAGGGTTATGGTTTGGGGTTAAGCTATGTAGCTCAGATCATCAAACTACATAATGGGACAATCAACGTATCTGAAGGATCTAATAAAGGAAGTGTTTTTACGATCAAATTACCAATAGTATGAGTGCAAAAATTTTATATGTAGAGGATGAACTGTTTCTAGGAAAAATCGTAAAAGAAACACTTGAAAGCAGATGCTTTGAAGTATTTATGGAATATGACGGAGCATGCGTTATAGATGCATTTAAAAAATATGACCCCGACATCTGTGTATTAGACATCATGCTTCCTAATAAAAGTGGATTTGAACTTGCAAAAGAGATACGCAACATTAATCAGCATGTTCCCATTATTTTCCTGACAGCCAAAACGCAAACTGAAGATGTAGTTAATGGGTTTACACTAGGAGGAAATGATTATATCCGTAAACCTTTTAGCATGGAGGAACTTATCGTACGTATGGAAAATTTGCTTAAAGTTAAGAAGCCGGTTGTAAATGGTAATGATGAACTGTATATTGGCCGCTATCGTTTTCAACAACAAAGACAAGTATTGGAGATAGATGGCAGGCAAAAGAAACTATCATATCGTGAAGCAGAGTTGCTGAAATTCCTTTATCTTAATAAAGAAGACATTATAAACCGAAGAGAATTATTAAATCATATTTGGAAAAACGATTCATTTTTCAATAGCCGAAATCTTGATGTGTATATCACTAAATTAAGAGGCTATTTAAAAGATGATTCCAAAATAGAGATTATTACCATCAAAGGGGTAGGCTATCGGTTTGTCGTATAGGATAGTAACAGATTTTTTAAATAATCGTGTTTATAAGTTATTACCCAAATATGAATTGAGTAGACAAAAAGTAGTCAATAGAACTCTCATGCCTGATGGAGGAAAAGAAATTCAATTTAATATCCCTTTCTAACTATTTTATATTTATGAAGGTAAACACAAAAATCACTTTTTAAAAGTATTTGAATGGCAGTTGCCGCATTAGTTCTTTTTCAACTCCTCAATCAGCACAGGAAAAAATGTATCAAAAGTTTGATATTTTTCTCTATTTTTTTCATAATAACCTAAAATCCCAACCACTGCATTTACCATACCAAATCCATTTGAAATTTCTTCTTTTAAATTGTCTTCAGATTTGGATTTCCCAAAATATTGTTCTGTTATTTTAATAGTAGTAGCTCTCAATACTATTTCATTAAAAACATAGCGCCATTCATCATATCCATTTTTATTTCCAGTTTCCCTAAGTTCTTTAGTATAGTACCTATCCTTTATCGTTTCAATTTCTTTGATGTATTTGTCTGTTATTGGATTTACAAATGAATGTCCAAATTCGTGCAAAACCATATCTGTTTCCATATAATCTTTATCAAAATAAGGAACAAAATCAATCTCACCATTGGGCCCAATTATTGAGAATATTTCCTTTTTCTTATTTAATGAAATCATTTCAACATTGAAGCCGCCGGTGTGAAGGAATGGAGAAAGTATTAAATTATAAGAATCTAATCTCTTTCCATAATACTCTTCTAGATAGAAGGGGAGTTTGTTTATTGTATTTGACTTATTTACTTGATTAATTACCTTGTCATTAACAACCGAGACTTTTGTTAGAAATTTTTGAAAAGTTGAATCGTAATAAAACTTTATCATTTCTCTTTTAAATTCATAAAGCAAGCTGTCATTTTCGGAGAATTTTGTAGACTCTATCGTAGACTTAACCTGACTTAATTCCGGGAAAGAGTCAAATTGCATAATCCATTCTACTATTTTATTCCCTACAAAATCAGAACTATA
>JBPXJX010000374.1:0-3623 GCA_051715525.1 Bacteroidales bacterium | reverse complement strand
TTGGTGGCGGTGGAGCTGGCGGAAGTTGGTAGTTAATAACAGTTAAGAGTTACAAGTGACAGGTTACATGAAAATTGCAGTCATTTCTGATATACACGGTAACTATTGGGCCCTTACCAAAGTTTTAAAAGACATTGAGCGAAATAAACCCGATATCATTTTAAACTTAGGCGATAGCCTTTTTGGACCATTAAAACCAAAGCAAACCTACGATTTGCTGAAATCTTACGATATTCTTTCAATTTCAGGCAATCAGGATAGGAATATTGTTGAAAACCATGCCAAGGTGGATGTGCATCATACGCTTAAGTACGTTGTGCAAAATATAAATGACGAGGTACTGGCTTGGCTTACTGCAATGCCAAAAACAAAAGCTGTAAGCGATGATGTATTCATTTGCCATGGCACACCTGCGTATGATACAACCTATATGCTGGAGGCGTTAAAAGAGGGTTTCAAAACGGTGAATGATAATGCAGTTATCGATAATTACCTGAAAGATGTAAGCCAACGATTTGTTTTTTGCGGGCATAGCCATACCCACAGAATTGTACAAACGCTAAAGCACATTGTTGTAAATCCCGGTAGCGTTGGCCTTCCTGCTTATGATGATGAACACCCGATTTATCATAAAACCGAAAGTTTTAACCCTTTTACCCAGTATAGTATCGTTGAAATACATGGCGAAGAATTCAGCATAAATCAAATAAACTTGTCCTACGAGCACGAAAAGGCTGCTGCCTTAGCATCGCAGAATAACCGTGATGATTGGGCTAAGTGGTTGATGGGAGGTAGGGTTTAGCTATCTTATAAAGTTATAATCTTGGTTTTGGAGGCCTTGTGCTTTTATGTTTTGGCCCATGCTTAGGATTTCGTTTCGATGGTCCACCTAGGTTAACCTTTGTATTCTTTTTCTTTTTTTCATGAAAAGCCAAGTCCTGTTTTGGCTTTTTCTTCTCTTGTTTAAGATAATCGATATCGAAAAGCCTTGTAGGACGCTCCTCTTCCGAGAAAACATTTGAGATCTTTACTTCATTTGGCAAGTCCACAATTGGAATCTGCCTGTTCATAAGTTCTTCGATAGCCATTTGATATTCTTGCTCTTTATCATTGATAAAGCTGATGGCAATACCATCTTTATCGGCACGACCAGTACGACCAATGCGGTGGATGTAATCGGCTGCAACTTCGGGGATGTCAAAGTTAATAACGTGCGAAACATCGCTGATGTCGAGTCCGCGAGCAATTATATCGGTGGCAATAAGCATTCGGATTTTACCTTCGGTAAATTGCTTTAGCGCATTAAGCCTAAAGTTTTGCGATTTATTTGAGTGAATAACACCAGTTTGCTCTGGAAACTTGACCACCATTTGTTCAAATAACCTGTCTGCCAGTTTCTTGGTGCTTACAAAAACCAAAACCTTATTCATCTCACTATCTGTTTTTAGGAGATGCTCAAGTAAATCGGCCTTTGTAACAAAGTTAGGTGCGAAATATGCTTGTTGGGTAATCTTTTCAATTGGCGTGCCATGCGCAGCAATCTCAATCATTTGTGGGTCTTTGAAGAACTCCTGAATTAGCTCCTGAACTTCTGGGGTTAATGTTGCCGAAAACATCAAGTTTTGACGTTTTGTAGGAATCTTTTCAAGTAGATTTATGATCTGAGCACGAAATCCAAGGTTAAGCATTTCGTCAACCTCATCGATAACCAGTTTTTGAATGGATTTGAATTTTAAAATCCCGCTAAGGATTAAATCGAGTAAACGACCCGGTGTGGCAACAATCACATCAAGCCCATCGTAAATTAGCTGCTTTTGAGTGTTGATGTTCGTTCCACCATAAATACCTCCAACCCGAATGCTGCTGTATTTTGTTAACTTTTTTATTTCTCCTTCAACCTGAATAACAAGTTCCCTTGTGGGTACAAGTATCAATATTCGAGCCTCGCGTTGTTTCGAGAATGTTAATTGACGAAGAATTGGAAGCAGATAAGCAAGCGTTTTACCTGTACCTGTTTGCGCAACGCCAACAGCATCACGACCCGACATGATAATTGGGAATGCTTTTGCCTGAATTGGTGTAGGGTATTCAAACTCAAGGTCAGCAAGGGCTTGGAGCAGTGGTTTGTTTAAATTTAGGTCGTTAAAAGTCACAATTCAAGTTTTAAAATTCGGTGCTAAGTTAGTCATTCGAGTTAACTTTTTCGAAAAGAGATTAAAACGTGTGATTTCTCCTCTTTTTTTAATTTACCTTTGCAGCCATCATATATCAAATCAACCCGTTAATGGCTGAGCACAAAAGCAACGACCCTTTACATGGTAAAACCCTTGAGCATATTGTTATTGCTCTTGAGGATTATTACGGTTGGGGGCTGCTAGGGAAAAAGATAAAGATTAACTGTTTTTTAAAAGATCCTAGCGTTAAATCGAGTTTGAAATTTTTACGCAAAACTCCTTGGGCTAGAAAGCAGGTTGAGGATTTGTATATCGAAATGTTAAAGGAAACTAGTGAGTAAAGACTTCAAGAATATTAAAAGAAAGAGGAGGTTAATTTTTATGTTTTAACCTCCTCTTTTTGAATATAAATGCAGATATTATTCAATAGCAAGCTTTGAGGTAATTACTTTGCCGTAAATACTAACTTTTGCAAGGTAAATTCCTTTTGCTAAGCCTGATAAATCAATATTTTTCTCTCCTTCGCCAGTAGTTAATTCACTTTTGACAATTCGACCAGTTAAATCAATGATTTTGATATCAACACTATTGTATGTTTTATCGAATTTGATATTTACATACCCTTTGTTACTTGGATTAGGGTAAATAGATATACCATATTCTAGCAAATCATTGGAGTTAACACCAAGAGAATATGTTGCAACATTTGATTTCCACAAACCTCTTCCATAGGTTGAAGCATAAAGTACGCTGCTTGTTGGATTTGTTTTGTCGTAGTATATTTCTAACTCTGTAACAATAACCGATGGTAAATTATTGCTAAATAAAGCCCAATTATCATTCCCCTTTTTTATATAAACTCCTAAATCGGTTCCTATATAGAGGTGTTGTGTTGTTGAAAGTTTATTTTGAATAATTGTACTTGTTGGAACAGCTGGTAACCCAGCTGATATATCAGTCCAACTGTTGCCCCCGTTTGTAGACTCATAAACTCTATAAGCATCAAAACCACCATAGGTAATCCATACTTTATTTGGATTTTGAGCGTCAATCGTAATGCTTGTAATAAAATTAGAAGTGGTTGGTTTAAATGAGGTTAAGTTTGTCCAATTTGTTCCACCGTTTGTTGTTTTGTATAAATAATTTTGGTCTGTTAAATAGATAACTCTGTTATCAGATGGTGCTATAGCCATCGATCTTATCTTATTAGTAAGGCTCAAAGTCGATATTTTAGTCCAAGTATTTCCTTTATTTGTAGTTCTCCAGACATCTTCATACCCAACATAAATAGTTTGATGGTTGTTCGGATCAATTAAATAAGGAGTAACCCAGGCTCCAGCAGGTCCACCAGGGATATTTGCTGAAATATCTACAATGTTGGTATAACTAGACCATCGATCAGTTGTTCTATCTATTTGACCTTCAACGTAAGTGGCATATTGAATATTT
>JBPXJX010000373.1:0-4001 GCA_051715525.1 Bacteroidales bacterium | reverse complement strand
TATAGCATTTCTACCTAAGGAAAGATTGTTGTAATTTGAATTAAATACCCTTTGACCAACTAAAGAGTAAACAGAAATATTTATATGTTGAGGATTACTCAAATTTAAAGCAATGCTTATATTTCCATTACTTGGGTTTGGCCAAAGATCAACTTCGCTTGAAATATTTCCTGATGGATTGTCGTTTATGCCAAGGAATATATCAGTTTTTTTTATCTTTTTTGAAGTGTATAATCGGTATTCTCCTGGTTTAAATGTTGATGTATAAGAAGTTGACGTTATATTAATAGAATCTTGAGTAAAATACTCATACCATTTCCCAGTATTTTGAAAATCTACAGTAAATGAACTCGATTGAACATCAAAATTGCCCATAGCAACAGCTTTCATATCGGTACCATTGAGTTTAATCCATTTTTGTGCACCATTAAATGAAATTGTAAAATCGCTTGTGCTAAAAACGCTATAGTTCTTTTTAAGATCTATAAGCTGTGTATACAAACCAAGAAGATGCTTTCGGTTAGGATCGTTGTAATAATCCCAATGAATAGGTTTACGACCAACTCTACCATTTTGGTCTATTGAAATATCGTAACCTAGCTCTCCGAATTGCCATATCATTTTAGGGCCAGGAACAGTAAAGAAGAAAACAGCTGCAAGCTCGTTACGGGCTAAACCTATGGGAATGTTTTTAATATTATAAGCTGAATTGGTTGCATTTCCAAAGGTTATATTCCGGTACATCATGCGCTCTTCATCATGACTTTCCATATAGCCAACTAGATTTGGTTTAGTCCAATCTCTATTCAAATATGAAATACCTGAAAAGTTTGATGTACTAGTATAGCCCATAGATGCCTCGCTATAGTTATAGTTCATATTTCCCCATATCAACATTCCATAATTTGATAACTCAATTTCTTCGGCGTTTGCACAGAAATGTTCAAGAATTACATAAGCATTTGGGTTTACCTCCCATACCTTTGAAGCCATGCGCTCAAGAATTGCAATTCTTGAGGCATCATATGCACCACCATCGCCCTGGGTATTTGTGAAACCTTTTGAGAAATCGAATCGAAAACCATCAATTTTGTATTCAAGCATCCAGTAGCTGAGAACGCTGTCTATAAAAGCCTTTGTGTATTGACTTTCGTGGTTAAAGTCGTAACCCCAAGAGTAGCTGCTGTTTGGACTATCAACATTATACCAAGGGTTGTCAGTTGTTACTTTTCCTGTGCTAGTATTATAGTACATCTGGACTAATGGAGATTGAGAAAATGAATGGTTTAGAACAATATCCTGGATTACAGCAATTCCTCTGCTGTGGCAATCATCAATAAAAGCTTTGTAATCGTTTTTAGTTCCATAAGCCTTATCTGGTGCAAAATAGAATGAAGGGTTGTAACCCCAGCTGTCGTTACCCTCGAATTCACTTATAGGCATTAGCTCTATAGCATTAACGCCTAATTTTTGTAGATAACCAAGCGAATCTTGAACCGTTTTGATATAATCCCCACTAATGAAATCGCGGATGTGCAGCTCGTAAATAACTAAGTTCTGCTTTGGAGGAGGAGGAAAGCTTGCTGTATTCCATGTGTATGTTTCTTCGTTAATTCTAAAAGTTGAGGCAATACCTGTTGTTTTATCAGTTGGGTAGCTTATTAGATCTGGATAGTTAGTTGAACTAATATATTGATCGTTTGGGTCGCTTGTTTTGGTTGTATACGGATCGGCAAGTTTGATAAGACCATCAATATAATATTGATACATGTATTCTTTAATTGGGTCAAGATTTGTAAGGGTAATCCAGTAGTATTTTCCATCAGGTGTACGTTTCATGTAATACTGCTCATCGGGTATCCAATTACAGAAATTACCAATTAAATAGCAAAACGACTTTTTTGCTGGAGGATCATTCAGAACTAGAGTAACGGTTTGATCGTCGATTTTATTAACTCCAGGCTTTATACCTGTTGGTAATGCTTCAACCGTTACATCAGGTCTTATTAAAATGTAAACCGAGTCTTTTACTGTATTAGTGCCATCCGTTGCAATTGCTTTTAACCAGTGTTTTCCATAGTTTTCAGCAGGAGAGTATATAGTAAATATTGAGGTTGATGTGGTACTCGTATTTTCAATATTATCGATATATAGTTTCAACGAAGTTGAAGCTTTTGAGCTAACTTGTATTGGAATTGTTGAGTTTTTAGAGTAAATAGGATTAGCTTGTGTTGGAGCTGTTATTTTAACCGATAAACCTTGTTGGTAAACATCGTAAAAAATATCTGGACTAGTTTGCAAAAAAGGTGTGCTACTACTGCGAAATACAAAACATAGTTGTGTAATTATTTGTGCAGCAGGTACATTATAGAATTGCCTGATGCTTGGACCAATTGTTAAGGTATAAGTGGTTGCTCCAGTTTTAACAAGTTTCGGTTGAGTTGTATTGTTACCCCATGTTCCAATAACGCTTTGCCATGCAGATAATCCTTGGACTTTCACACCTGTATGAACATATATATCGCCTGTGTAAGCACTTAGTCCTGTCCCTGATGTATTTAATGTTACAACCACTTGATCGGCATCAGTTGGTAATTGAGGATTTACTGTAATAACCTGAGCCTTTAGCCCAAAGCTTATAAAAATAGAAGATAAAACTAAATTAATTTGTATTAAAATTCTTCGTTTCATTATTTCGCGTATTACTTTTCTTTAATGGCAAATAAGGCTGCCCATTGAGGGCAGCCTTATAAATCAAAGCATTAAATATCTATTTCTTTGTAATCAAGGTAATTGTTGCAGTTACAGCCCAAGGATCGAAAGTAATAGTGTATGTGCCTGCTGTTGACACTGTCATATTTGCACCACCTGCAGTTAATGAGCCAATAGCACCACCATAGTTAAGAGCCCAATCACCGTTCGCCCTAATCTTGAATGTCCCAGTTGTAGTAAGAGCAAGAGTTGCGGTGAAAACCTTATTAATTCCATCCCATGTGAATTGAGTATCAGTCCCCCAACCACCTGGAGTAGCATCACCAATAAGCCCCCATCTATTAATACTGTAGGTATATTGGTTTGGATGGCTTAAATCTAGAGTAATTGCATAATCAGCAGCTGCTGCAATACCAATGTTAGTTCCTCCAGGTTCAAGTGTTCCATCGGCTCCTGTATCACCATAATTATAATTCCAATCATTATTTGACCTGAATTTTAAGCCATCACCAGGAGGTGTTTGTTGAGATAGTGTTGCACCGAGTGTCCACAATTTTGAGGTAGAATTATATTCCATTGGAGTATCTGCCCCCCAGCCACCTGGTGTAGCATTGCCAACAATTCCCCAATTGGTATTAGTTAGAGAATAGGTCATGTCGGTAAGGTTTGCCTTAATCAAGTAGTATCCATTTGATGCAACAGGAATGTTACCACCAGGATTGGTTAAGCCGCCAGAACCATCGTCACCAAATGTATGGGCAGCGTCCCAACTATGATCTGTGCATAGCTTAATGCTTCCAGTAGTTAAATAAATGTAACCTTCAGCTGCACCAGCACTTGAAGCTGTTGAGATAATATACAAAGCAGCATCGCTATTAGTCCAGCCGTTATAATCTCCAACAACCCAGAATTTGGTAATATTAGCTAAAGTTGTAAACTGAATATCGCTACCATATGCAGTACCTGTGCTATTAGTTGCGTATGCTCTAATATGGTAAGTAGTATTGATTGATAGCCCAGTTAATTCGCTTGTAAATGCTCCTATACCTAGTCCACCATCAATGACATTATCAGCGGTTGTAGGATTTGCTGTTGTACTATATACTAACCCTCTTGCTGTAATTGTTGCACCACCATTATCGGTAACATTTGCGGCTAACTTGCAGTTGTTTTTGTAATATTAGTACCTGATGTGGTAGTAACTGTTGGTAATGCAACTAGGGTTGTGAATGATACCTCTGGACCATAGCTAGGTCCAGCGCTATTAGTAGCGTAAGCTCTAACATAGT
>JBPXJX010000372.1:0-14154 GCA_051715525.1 Bacteroidales bacterium | reverse complement strand
TCCGATTGATGCGAAAAGGGCAGGATAGGACAATCCCCGAAAAAATTATTGAGGTAATTCTTGCTCTGCGACTTGAGTTAACCTATTCCAAAAAGGAGATATTAACTCTTTACGCCTCGCATGCCCCTTTTGGGGGCAATGTGGTTGGTGTTGATGCTGCATCGTGGCGATACTATGGTCGGAATGCAAATGATTTGAGTTGGGCCGAAACCGCTGCTTTGGCTGTACTACCAAATGCTCCTTCAATTATTTTTCCGGGAAAAAATCTGCAAACCTATCTAAAGAAACGCAATAGGCTGTTGGCAAAACTCCTTGCTGCAAAGGAGATTGATGAGCTAACCTATCAACTCTCGATTCAAGAACCTTTACCCGGTAAGCCAATTGATTTACCACAAGTTGCTCCGCATCTTCTGACGCGGTCGATTATCGATGGTTATAAAGGCAAAACGGTTAAAACAACAATTGATGCAACCCTTCAGCGAAGGGTTAACGAAATAGTTGGACTCTACCAGCCTCGGTTGGAGGCAAACTCAATTCATAACATCGCTGTTTTGGTTATTGATACTAAAACTGGTAGCGCAATATCATACGTTGGGAATACTAATCCTGAAGGTGATGGTAATGGTCGAAGTGTTGATATAATTAAATCGCCCCGAAGCACAGGAAGTATTTTAAAACCTTTGCTTTATGCAGCAATGCTTAACGATGGGTTGATTTTACCTAACACGCTAATCCCTGATATTCCCACACAAATTGGTGGTTACACCCCAAAAAACTTTTACCCAACCTACGATGGAGCTGTACCCGCTTCGCGTGCTTTGGCTCGCTCGTTGAATGTGCCTGCTGTAAGGATGTTGAATACCTATGGTGTTGCAAAGTTTCATTATATTCTCAATAAACTTGGGCTAACTACCGTAACACGCCCTGCAAACAGTTATGGTTTATCATTAATCCTTGGCGGCGCCGAGGCCAATTTGTGGGATTTGGCAGGCGTTTACTCAAGTTTGTCGCGTTCGTTAAACAACTTTAGAAACTTACAAAGTCGATATAATAAGTTCGATTTTCATCCAGCATACTATGTGGTCGATACAACCAAGAAAGAGCCAATTTTAGAGGATTATTCACTGCTAAGCGCATCATCAATCTATCTAACCTTTGAGGCAATGCGTGAGGTGGCTCGACCCGACGAGCAATCGGGGTGGAAGTATTTTGCTTCGAGCCGATCTGTAGCATGGAAAACGGGCACTAGCTACGGCCATCGCGATGCTTGGGCTATTGGGTTAAATCCAAACTATGTTGTGGCTGTTTGGGTTGGCAATGCAAGCGGGGAGGGGCGTCCCGATTTAACAGGTGTTTCTGCTGCCGCTCCAATTATGTTTGATGTGTTTGGATTGCTTCCCACAAGCGGATGGTTTGAGCGACCAATTGATGATATGGCTAAGATTCCTATTTGCCGCCAAAGCGGGCAACGGGCAACCGATATCTGTGAACCAATCGACTCGGTTTGGGTTCCTTTAGCAGGACTCGAAACGCTTCCTTGTCCTTATCATCGGATTGTGCACCTCGACTCAAAGGGTCAGTATCGTGTTAATGACCTGTGTTATGATAGGGATAAGATGCAGCACGTATCGTGGTTTGTATTGCCTCCGGCAATTGAATGGTTCTATAAAAGCCGCTATTCCGATTATAAGTTGTTGCCTCCATATCTCAAAGGCTGTAAGCCTGAAACGCAGATCAAATCAATGGCAATGCTATATCCCCGAATTGCCAACGCCAAGATTAGCATCCCTCGTAACCTCGATGGCTCGCTGAGCGATATCGTATTTGAAGCGGTTCATCGATCATCCGAGGCAACAATTTATTGGCATCTCGATGATAAATATGTTGGCACAACTAAAACCTTTCATAAGCTGGCCTTGCAGCCATCTGTTGGTAATCACACGCTAACCCTTGTTGATGCTGATGGCGAAACTTTAGTAATGCCGTTTATTATTGAAGGGGGAAGTGATTTTTAATGTTGCTTTGAGAAATTCAGAAATTCTATTCAATCCAGAGAACCGAATTGCCGGTTCCATATTCATTCTCTTCCCAAAGTTTATTATCTGGATCCATTTGCCATTCCCCATCGACAACAAATTTATAAAGATGTTTACCTGGTGTTAAGTATATCGGTAAAACCCATTTACCATCTTTCTTAAACATTCTATAACCATCCTTGCTCCAACCATTAAAACTTCCGCTTACCAAAACCTCGCTAGCTTTAAGAAATTTGGTAAGAGTAAAAGTAAAGTTTGGCTTAATAGATATTACTGAATTGATTTGATCTCCCGATCCGTTAATTTGAGGGTTGGATGGGTCGGTCATCCAGCGTCCATCAACAACAAATTTGTATTCATAAGTACCCGGTCTGAGAATGTATGGTAATTGCCACCCCGTAGTTGTTTTTTGCATCAGAAGTTCGTTTGTGTCCCAGTCGTTAAAACTACCTGTAAGAATTACTCGGCTTGAATTGGTGTAGCCATTTAATTTGAACAAGTATGGGTCTCCAATTCCAATGAAAGAGTTAAGATTTCCACTTGCATCGGATCGAATGTCACTGTTTTCAGGGTCAGTTATCCATTGACCATCAACTATGAATTTGTAGGCATGTGTCCCTTCGCTTAAAAAGATTGGTATTTTCCATCCATTATATGTTTTTATCATATAATAATCGTCAGAATTCCAACCATTAAAGCTACCTGCTAAAGCCACTTTTCTTGCATTTATAAATCCTTTGAGGTGGAATTCGTAGTTAGTACAAAAAACTACTGAGTTGAACCAGCCTTTAGAGTCAAGCTCTCTTATGTAGTTATTTGGATCTTCTTTCCATTTGCCATCAACTATGTATTTATAGGTGTACTTTCCTGGAATTAATTTAATTTGAACAACCCATCCGCTATCTACTCGCTGCATTGGCGTTTGTAAAGAGCTCCAATCATTAAATGAGCCTGATAAGTATACCTTTTGTGCATTTTTATTTGTTGGTAAAAAGAACGTTGCAATCCCTTTCCGATAATTAAAAATTGAAGGTGTTTTAAATTTGTTAATGCCGCTTTTAGCGTAAAGAGGTGGCGAACTTGTGCCAATATTTATCCAGCTATCGTCAACAATGAAAATATCGTTTGCGTTAAGATGCTTTACAGGATTATTGTCAATGACTTTAGACAATTCAATAAGGGTTGAACTGATTTTCTTTACCTTCCATGTTGATTTATTTGACACAACCTCACTTGACCCTTTAAAGGCTCTTTCAATAGCCAAACTATCGATATCGAAACTTCTTGCAATGTTGTATCTTTGTATTGCATTTAGACGCAGATCGAGCATGAGGATCATTTTCCCATTCTCAATTCTTAATGTCTTATCTGAGTTCTGAGAGTAAACCTTGCAGAATGCAGTTAAGAGAGATAAGAACAGCACTATTTTCTTTAATAATTTCATTCCTGATCTGCTTTGTTCAAACTTATTGCAAATTCCTTTTTAACAAAATTAATACAAATTACCCCTTTTGATAAAAAACTGTAACCAAACATTCCATCTATTTTAGTTCCATAAGCCTCACTTAGTGGGTCGAGGTTAGTTATTATAGTTTCCATGTTGCTAAGTTTGATATCACCAAACTGAAAATCGCTCATGTTGCCAAACAAAACCTCTGAGGTTGAAGAACCAGCGCCATGCAGAGTGGTTCTTCGAGTTATTGAAATGCTATTAATTAAATCTTTTGGTGCATATCTGTCTATTACATTTGTTTCGGCACCTGTATCAAAGCAAAACTTTAAGATTTTATTATGGTAAACCGTTTTTAAAAAGAGGATGTTATTTTTGAATTCAAACTTACATTTGTAGTCAACTGGAAAGCGACTAGATGTATACAATCTGTTACCCTCTTTATTAATTTTGAAAAGTTGAAGTTGATTTTGGCTAGGCTTGAATATAATTTCAAAGTCTTTGACTAAACTGAAGCCGAAAAGTCCTAATATTTTTACTCCCCTTCGATTTTCAATGTGACCCAAATTAGTCATTTCTGCTGTAATCCCATTGAATTGTAATCCAGTTATATAGATGTTATCAACAGTTACTTTTTCAATACTACCCACAGAGCCAGTTACCCCGTTAGATTGTTGATTGTCAAAAACCACATGATCCCTAAAATAAGTTCTATTAAGCACAAACCCCGAGGCTCCCGTGTCAAAGACAAGAAATCCTTTTACACCATCAACCTCGGCTTCAACAAGAAATATTCTACCCGCTTGACGAAGAGGTATTGTTATGGAATCTTGATTACTTGTCCATTTGTAGTCGACATTACCTAGAGGTGCTGAGTTTGTTAGTGGAGTATATGTAATGATTGGTTGTGGGCCATTGGGAGCATTCGACGAAAGTGCAACGTGAGGTATCATTGCAAGAAGTATGATCGACTTGCTAAAAAATATTCGAAGTGCTTTTTGCCTCATATGGGACCAACATATCTGCTGCTAAAAGTATTAAATTTATAGTAAAAACTAGTCTTATTCATTTATGCTTTTATGCTTGTTTTAATAGAAAAAGGCTGAGAAAACTCAGCCTTTAGAATTAACAAACTCATCTTTCTACAAATCCATCAAGTAGTTGTACATCTCTTGAGCATTCTTGTTTTCAGGGTCGAGTTCAAGCGCTCGTTTGAAGTGAATTTTAGCCTTTTCATAGTTAAAATTCTTCATATAAGTTCTACCTAAATGGTAAAGAGCCGATACGTGCTGATCGCAGGTAGGACAACTGGTTAGCAATTTTTCGAAATGAACAATTGCTTCATCGTATTTTCCAGATGCTTTAAGCGCAACCCCCATGTAGTAGTTAGCCATCTGAGTTTCAGGACAGTATTCTAACAATTTGCGATACGCTTGTACGCTCTTATCTTCCTTGCCTAAATGGTAATAGCTTAGACCTAACCATAAATATGTCATTGGAAGATATTTGCCAGAATCAACAATTTTGTTAAAAACCTCAACTGCTTCAACAAAAAGGGTTGAACGATAAAGCGCGACACCCATCCTATACATAACATAAGGACTATCGGGCCTGATGTATAACACCTTACGATAATAACCGATGGATTTGCCCAACTCACCAAGAATATGGTATGTATTAGCCAATTCCATCATAAGGTTTATACTGTTCGGGCTAATTTTTAAATTTTCTTCAAAAAGGCTAATAGCGGTTTTAAGATCTCCTTCGAGGAGAGCTTCATATGCTTTCGAAAGGCGTGGATCTATATAATCATTCATAATTTTTAAGTTTAGGAGATGTTTTTAACTTGATTTATCAATCATTTTAAATATGTGTATGCCTATCGGCAATTGAGATGTATTCTTGAGTGCCATATACATTTTTGAATGCTGGACGTATAATACGTTTAGCCGAGAATGTTAGCTCTTCAATACGGTGAGTACACCAACCCGAAATACGTGCCATCGCGAATAGCGGTGTGAATAGTTCCTTTGGAATTCCAATGCATGAGTAAACAAATCCAGAATAAAAATCGACGTTGATACATACCACTTTCTCGTTTTTCTCACCTTTGAAGATTTTAAATACACGAGGGGTAAGTTTTTCAACCATTTCGTAAAGAAGGAACTCTTCTAGCCTATTCTTTTCGATTGCAAGCTCACGGGCTTTTTCTTTTAGAAGGGTAGCACGAGGGTCAGATATTGTGTAAACTGCATGTCCAATGCCATAAATTTTTCCGGTTTTATCGAATGCCTGTTTATTCAATATCTTAAGAAGATAAGTTTCAACCTCAGCCTGATCCTTCCAATTTGTAACATTGGCTTTAAGATCGTCCATCATATCGAGTACTTTTAGGTTAGCACCACCGTGCAATGGGCCTTTTAGTGATGCAATAGCCGAAGTTACTGCAGAGTAAATATCAGTTTCGCTTGAGCTGGTTACCCTAATTGTAAATGTTGAGTTATTTCCTCCTCCGTGCTCGGCATGAAGTACAAGAGCAAGGTCGAGCAAGTCGGCCTCGAGTTTTGTGTAGCGCGAGCATTCGCCTTTTACCATATAAAGGAAGTTTTCGGCAGTAGTAAGGTTTTCCTTTGGGTAACGAATCATCAAAGTACGTCCCTGGTATGCATGGCTGAACGCCTGATACGAATAGGCAATAATTGATGGGAACTTTGCAATGATATTTAGCGTTTGCTCAATCATATTGGGCAAGGCAATATTATCAGGATCTTCATCAAGAATGTAAAGACCAAGTACCGATCGGGCAAGCATGTTAAGCACATCCTTACCTTTCATCGACAGGATCATATCCTTTATAAAACTATCAGGTAGGGCACGTAACGAGGCCATGTGTGCTGAAAATTTCTCCAGTTCCTCTTGATTTGGAAGTTTACCTGTTAGTAATAGAAATACGGTTTCATCAAACCCATGACGATCGTCCTTTTGGAAACCTTGAGTAATAGCTTCAATGTCGATTCCTCTGTAGAGTAAACGCCCGGGGATGGCAACAACCTTATCATTCTCTTTTTTGTAGCCAACTACCTCACCAATGTTGGTAAGACCAACAAGCACACCTGTCCCATCCTTATTCCTTAAACCACGTTTTACATCAAACTTTTCGAAAAGTTCGTTATCAATCTGGCACGACTGCTTTATGGAATCGTTTAAATGGGCTAAAAATTTTTTGTTTTCCATGATTCAAAAAATTTGATGTTATAGTTTTAGTTGTGAGATGATTACATCGGCAAATTCTGAAGTTTTAAGCAAGGTAGCATTTTCTGTTAGCCTATGAAAATCATAAGTTACCTTTTTGCTAATTATAGTTTTTTCCAAAGCTTCATAGATTGAATTAGCAACTTCGTCCCAACCCATATATTCGAACATCAATGCTCCTGAAAGAATTACAGAGCCAGGGTTAACCTTATCTTGGTTTGCATATTTTGGAGCAGTACCATGGGTTGCCTCGAAAATTGCATGCCCCGATTCGTAGTTGATATTTCCACCGGGAGCAATACCAATCCCACCAACAATGGCTGCTAGCGCATCGGAAATGTAATCGCCATTGAGGTTTAGCGTTGCAATTACTGAGTATTCAGCAGGGCGAAGTAAAATCTGCTGAAGGAAAGCGTCAGCAATAGAGTCTTTTATTATGATTTTACCAGTGTCTTCAGCTGCTTTTAGCGCTTCGTTGGCAGCGTCTTCGCCTTTCTCTTCTTGAATTTTTTTATGCTGATTCCATGTGAAAACCTTATCGCCAAATTCGCGTTCGGCAAGGGCGTAGCCCCATTTCATGAATGCACCTTCGGTAAATTTCATGATATTCCCTTTATGCACAAGGGTTACCGATGGCAGTTTGCGATCAATCGCAAATTTTATTGCTTGGCGAACTAACCTTTCGGTTCCCTCCAAAGAAACTGGCTTAATGCCAATTGATGCGGTTTGTGGAAATCGAATGGATTTCACCTTCATCTCCTCGATGAGGAATTTTTTTAACTTTTCGGCCTCAGGTGTGCCATGCATGTACTCAATACCCGCATAAATATCCTCGGTATTCTCGCGGAAGATATGCATATCCACTAGTTCTGGCTTCTTTACAGGACTAGGAACTCCTGCAAAATACCGAACGGGTCGGTAACAGGTGTACAAATCCAACTCTTGGCGCAAAGCCACGTTAAGTGAGCGCATTCCGCCACCAATAGGAGTGGTGAGAGGTCCTTTGATACCCACAAGGTACTCCTTAAAAACGGTAAGCGTTTCGTCGGGAAGCCAGTTGCCAGTTTTGATAAAGGCTTTTTCTCCGGCAAGTACCTCCTTCCAAGCCACCCGCTTTTTGCCATTGAATACTTTATCTACGGCAGCATCGAAAATCCTAACAGATGCTCTCCAAATATCTGGCCCAATCCCATCACCTTCGATGAACGGGATTATAGGATAGTTGGGAACAACCAATTTCCCATCGACAATTTTGATTTTTTCTGCCTCCATAGTTCTGTGTTTAGTTTAGGATCTATTATTTCTTAACTTGTCTCTTGTCACTTACCACTTGTCACTTTCTTAACGCTTGTTCCCTAATTAAATTCAACGCGCTACCTGCTTTAAACCACTCAATTTGCGATTGATTGAAAGTGTGGTTAGCGTAAATAATCTCACGTTCACCGCTATAATGGTTTAGGATTAGTTTAACCGGTTTGTCGGGAGCAAACTCATTTAGCCCAACAATATCAATCTTATCCTTTTCCTTTATTTTGTTATAATCATCCTTGTTAGCAAAGGTTAATGCCAAAATACCTTGCTTTTTAAGGTTTGTTTCGTGGATACGGGCAAATGATTTTACCAAAACCGCTTTAACATTGAGGAATCGGGGTTCCATGGCAGCATGTTCGCGCGATGAGCCTTCGCCAAGATTCTCCTCGCCAACAACGATTGAGCCTAATCCTGCTGCTTTGTATGCACGTGCAACCGTTGGAACGGGTTCGTATTTTTTATTAAGTTGATTATAGATGCTGTTGGTTTCATCGTTGAACGCGTTTACAGCTCCAATCATATAGTTGTTTGAGATATTATCGAGATGCCCACGGTATTTGAGCCAAACTCCAGCCATCGATATATGATCGGTTGTGCATTTCCCTTTTGCTTTGATAAGCAATGGCAATCCGATATAATCCTTGCCATCCCATTTCTCGAATGGTTCAAGAACTTGGAGCCTATCAGATTTTGGATCGATAGCTATTGATATATTGCTCTTATCCTTTGATGGTTTCTGAAAACCGCTATCATCGCCAGTAAAGCCCTTTGGTGGGATATCGAACCCTTGGGGTTCGGCTAGCTTAACCTTTTCTCCTTTTGAGTTGGTGAGCGTATCGGTTAACGGGTTAAAGGTTAAATCGCCTGCAATGGCAAGCGCCGTAACAACTTCAGGCGATGCAACAAATGCATGAGTATTTGGATTTCCGTCGGTTCTTTTGGCAAAATTTCGGTTGAAAGAGTGGATAACAGTATTCACTTCCTTTTTATCTGCTCCCTCGCGGTCCCACTGTCCAATGCATGGGCCACAGGCGTTGGCAAAAACTTTTCCGCCAATATTTTCAAAAGTTTTTAGTAAGCCGTCGCGCTCTGCTATTAAGCGGATTTGCTCAGAACCGGGGGTGATGGTAAACATCGATTTGGCAACCAAACCCTTATCCATCGCATCCTTTGCAATGGAAGCGGCCCTCGATAAATCTTCGTAGGATGAGTTGGTGCATGAGCCAATTAGTCCAACTTCAACCTTTAGTGGCCAGCCATTTTTTGCGGCAACCTCTTTCATCTCTGAAATTGGAGTTGCTAAGTCTGGAGTAAATGGACCGTTGATATAAGGAGTTAATTCGGATAAGTTTATTTCAATAACTTGATCGAAATACTTTTCGGGATTAGCGTATGTCTCTGCATCAGCAGTTAGATGCTCTTTTATGTTCGATGCTAAATCAGCCACCTCTTTACGACCCGTTGCTGTAAGGTATTTAGCCATTGCCTCGTCGTACCCAAAGATTGAGCAGGTTGCGCCAACCTCGGCGCCCATGTTGCAAATGGTGGCTTTTCCAGTACACGAAAGCGATTGCGCGCCTTCGCCAAAATACTCAATGATATGACCTGTGCCACCTTTTACAGTGAGTAATCCGGCAACTTTTAGAATGATATCTTTTGCTGATGTCCAGCCATTGAGTTTGCCAGTTAGCTTAACGCCAATCAACTTTGGAAATTTTAGCTCCCAGCCCATGCCCGACATAACATCAACTGCATCGGCGCCACCAACTCCAATGGCTATCATCCCAAGTCCACCAGCGTTAACGGTGTGGGAATCGGTTCCAACCATCATCCCGCCTGGGAAAGCGTAGTTCTCTAAAACTATTTGGTGGATAATACCCGCTCCAGGTTTCCAAAATCCAATATCGTACTTATCGCAGATGCTGCTTAAAAAGTCGTAGACTTCCTTGTTGGTAACATTTGCAGTATTTAAATCGGCTGATGAGCCGAGTTTTGCCATTATAAGATGGTCGCAATGAACCGAAGAGGGAACGGCAGTCTTGTCCTTACCAGCCTGTATAAACTGTAAAAGCGCCATTTGCGCTGTGGCATCCTGCATGGCAACCCTATTGGGCGCAAAATCGACATAGTCGACCCCTCGCTTAAACGATGATATTTTGTTAGGTTCGAAAAGATGGCTGTAGAGAATCTTCTCGCTAAGTGTTAACGGTTTGTTTAACTCTTTTTTCACCTTCGATATTACGCTGGGTAGCCCATTGTAAAACGATTTTATCATATCTAGATCGAATATCATACGAATCGGTTTTAAGGTTGAGACTGATTAAAGCACTAAATCTTTTTCAAATTGCTCGCTGTTGAAAGTGTATTTGTTGCCAAGAAATTCCATTAATTTTTGAGTATCCTCAAATGCATTGCCCAAGCATGTTGATGCGCCGGGAGAAGGAGTGATGTTAAAAATGATTTTATCGCCAACAATCTTTGCTTCGCCCATTTCGAGCTTTCGAATTGCGTTATTGATGATTTGAGGACGAGTGCCCCCAACACCTTTTGCAAAGGTTATTTCGTTCAACTTAACATTGGGGACAATCTTTTTAATCTCTTTTAAGAATGAGCGTTTCCCGATGGAAGGGATATCGTAAACAACGTTTTTCATAACGTAGCCAAATATCACCTTATCGAAAAGGATGCTTACTATGCTGATAATAGGTTTAATGCCTAGTCCAAAGGTTTTCCAATACTCCCAAAAGGTTGAATAGTTATACCTTTCGAGCATAAATATTGGTTTTGCAGTAGGACCAAAGCGAGTTACTTCAGCATCATAAACCTCAGGATCGCCATGGATTGCCGCAAACGGCAATTTTGCCACTTGCATAGTGTAAACCTTTCCGTTTAGCACTTTAGGTCCAGTGTAGAAACTGCCCGACATTGATAAAATGGAGAACGATTTACCGTATCCCATTGATTTTGCAAGCATTAGGCTGTGTCCGCCTGCAGATATTACAACGGCAGATGCTTCGAGTTCGCCGTTATTGGTGGTTAACTTAAAGGTATCGCCATCCTTTGTAATCTTAATAACTCTTGTATTAAGGTAGAAAGATATATCGGGATTGGTCTTTTTAGCATTATTAACAAAGTTGTGGCTCAGCTTGCCAAAATCAACGGTGTAACCATCTTCAGTAACAAGCGCAAGTAATTCCTGATTAGGATCACGACCTTCGAGTACGCGGGGTTCAATCCTTCCAATCTCCTCCTTCTCAATCATTCTAAGGTTTGGAAAAACCTCGCTAAAGGGTTTGTATCTTGCCCTTAAAGTGTCAACTTGCTCTTTCCCAACAGCCAAAACCATTTTTGAATATTTGCTGAAAATTTTTTCGTCGCTATTGCTGGTCTTTTCGGTTTCCAAATACTTCATCACCATATCGGCGCTACGCTTAACCTTTCGAGCCTTTTCAATGGTGTAGTTAGTTTCGATATCGCCAAAATGAAGCGTTTGGCTGTTCATTGTTGAGGCTGAATTTACCAAACCAAAGTCGGAGTATTTTTCGATTACCCCAATGTTTTTAACGTTAGTGTATTTGCTTAAAGTGTAAAGTAGCGCTGTACCGCTTACACCACCTCCAACAATTAAAATATCGTGCTTCATAAATAAAAGGATTGAATCAAAGAAAAAGTTTGTTTATTGAAATTGTCAATATGTCAAACAGTTGAATTAAACTTTTGTTTAGCTTATAATTATAAAAAATAAATTAATCATTACCTTCACACTGAAAACTTTTAAATCCATTATGAAAGCACGTTTTATTGGTACTTTACTTCTTTTTCTAGCATTCTCAGCTGGACAATATACTATTGCGCAAGAAGCGCAACGCCCTAGTAATTTGGCCGTTAAGATTAAATCAGCTAACCTGATGAACTTTTTCAAGGTTAGCGATGATATTTATCGCTCCGAGCAACCCGATAAGGATGCTTTTATTGAGTTGAACAAGATGGGAATTAAGAGCGTGCTTAACCTACGTACAACTGAAACCGATGATGACGCCATTGGCAAGCTGCCAATAAAGCCCTATTTAGTTGCAATGGACGCTGGTGGCGTTTCCGATAAGGATATTATTGCTGCACTTAAAGTGATTAAGAGTGCACCAAAACCATTATTAGTCCATTGTCGACATGGTTCGGATAGGACAGGGGTGGTTGTAGCAATGTATCGGATTGTTTTCCAAGGATGGAGCAAAGAGGATGCCCTGAACGAATTGCTAAATGGCGGTTTTGGCTTTCACGAATACTATAAGAACATTCCTGAGTACATCAAGAATGTTAATGTTGAGAAAATCAAAGAAGGGATTAGGTAGTTTTTTGTTGACTCTTAGAGCCTTCGAGTCTTTGGGGCTAATGTTTGCCACGAAAAACAAAAATACCACAGAAGAAGTGTCTAAATCTTGAATATAAATTGTTACAGCCATTGACTTAATGTATTGCTATATGGAATAATGTTTGTAATAAACAGTTGTCATTTTAATTTGATGATGAAAATAAAATATCGATTACTAATTCTTGTATTAAGCATTATTTGCATTGAGTCTAAAGCTGAAGGGTTAAAAATTGACTCTATTACTCAAAACAACAATTTAACATTGAATTTAAAAATTCCTTATAGCTCTTTCACCCAAAAGAGAAGTAAGCCTAAACATTGGTTTGATCCATGGAATAATATAAGTGTTTTTGTAGGTTATAGTGGCTTTTCAGGAAATCTTTCAAATCATTTAACAAATGCATTCTTCTGGGGTTGTAATTTTGAAAACTATAAAGATAAATTAGTTTATCAGTTTGACGGTGCATGGGCTCCTTGGACAATTCGAACAAAAGATTCATTGATTTTTCAGGATCAAACCTATTGGAAAAAGAATAAACCAACCTCATATGTAATTGGAGGTTTTAATGTTGGTTACGTGATTGTCGACAATGAATACTTTACGCTCGTTCCTGTTGGAGGAGTTAATTTATTAATAATATCTGCAGATGAAAATAAAGAAGCAGAGAGATCTATTAGCACTTTTTCTTATAAATTAGGTTTTTTTGTTGATTTAAAAAAAATAGAAATGCCAAGAATAAGTCCTAAAAGTGACCTTTATTGTTTAAGGTTGAGTTTTGGTATTAATTCACCGTTAATAAAGCCTAAATATTCTGAGTATTTTAATGGCTCAATATTCTACGTTACAATTGGTTTAAGAACAAAACAAAATAAGAAAGGTCATTAAAAAACATAAAAGTATTTATTCTTAAGCAAAGGAGATTAATTCCTGTAACGACTTAATTGTAATATTTAGGCGCAATCTTTTTAAACTCTTCGGTTAGCAGCTCATGCATCTCCTTGGCAATATCGGCAGGGCTTTTATCCTTAAATGATTCATAAGGAATTTCGGGTAGCACCCGAATATCGAATACTTGTTTACCACCAACCATGCCGCTTTTGGGAAGTGTTTCGAGTGTGCCGTTAATAACTACAGGTAGTATTGCTATTTCTGCTTTTTTAGCAATGATGAAGGCGCCATCTTTAAAGCGCCTAATCTGACCATTTTCAGAACGAGTTCCTTCAGGGAAAATCAGTATTGAACTACCTTGTTTTAAATGCTCAATTGACTTTTGCATCATCTGAACGGCACTTCGAGCATTACTCCTATCTACAGCAACATGCTTATTGAGTGTGAGGTTCCAACCAATGAAAGGCACTTTAAAAAGTTCACGTTTAGCAACCCATTTAAAGTGAGTGTAAAGGCGGTAAAGCACAACAATATCGAGCGCACTCTGATGGTTTGATATTATCACATAGGTCTTTCCTTTTTTGATATTCTTTCTTCCCCTAAAATCAATTTTCCAAAGCGGATTTCCCCAAATGAAAATCATAGCCCAAAAAATGGAGTATCGATGAAGCACCCATGTGCGCTTGTCCCACCAAAAAGTTAATAACCAAACAATAAAGTCAATCGCAAAAAGCGGGAAACACGATACGATAAGAATTGTCCATACAATAATTGAATAGATTATTTGAACTATTTTGCGAAAACCGTTTGAAGCCATGTTTTTGATTCCTATTTTTGATTTTAATAA
>JBPXJX010000371.1:0-5105 GCA_051715525.1 Bacteroidales bacterium | reverse complement strand
TTTCTTGAGAAATGATATAACTTATTCATAAATACACTAACATTGCACGATAAGCATTGAATTATGATTTCGCACAGCGCAACTTTTTTTACCAACTTTTTTTACTTCTACTTTTACAGTAGCAGGGGCTTGGTAATTGTGTGAAATAAAGAATGAAGATTAAAACACTAAATAGACCAAGCCCCGAGAAATCGGGGCTTTTTTATTTTAAAGCAGATTAAAGAAACAAAACTTCAGATTTTAGACAAAAAGAAATGGTAGAATAGTTAATGAATAACAGATGAGAAGTTTAGGTTATATATCATATTTTTTCTTTTACTTTTTTTATCGCCATAACCTGGGGACTGAGCGCATTATGTGAAAAAAAGTAAAAGAGAAAATGCAGAGAGGTCCCCGAAAAGGGACCTCTTTTTTTTGTGAAAATCCAAAACCATAATCAATATAAAAATGAAAAAGATTGTATCAATTCAAGGTGTTAGAGGGGCTTTCCATCAGGAAGCCGCTGAAAGGTATTTCGGAAAAAATATCGAGATAAATGAGTGCATTACTTTTCGTCAGCTTATCGATTCTGTTGAGTCTGGGAAAGCCCATGTTGGCATAATGGCTATCGAGAATTCATTGGTGGGGAGCATTCTCCCAAACTATGCGTTAGTCCGAGAATCCTTACTAAGCATTACAGGTGAGATTTACATTGGAATTTCTCAGAATCTGATTGCTCATTCGGGTGAAACTATCGAATCGATTACCGAAGTGCGCTCGCACCCAATGGCGTTGGCTCAATGTACCGACTTCTTTTTGAAATACCCTTCAATTAAGCTGGTTGAATGCGAGGATACCGCATTGAGCGCAAAGCAAATTGCTGAAATGAATCTTAAAGGCGTTGCTACCGTTGCCAGCCGTAAGGCTGCTCAGGAGTATGGTTTAGAGGTGATAAAACCTTCAATTGAGTCGAGTAATGAGAACTACACTCGATTTCTAATTCTCGAAAAAAATCCAAGCCAAATTCCTGTTAACGCCAATAAGGCCAGCATCACTTTTACAGCAAAGCATAAACCTGGTAGTTTGCTTGAGATTCTGAAGCCTTTTGCCGAAAGCAGAATTAACATGACTCTGCTTCAGTCGTTACCTATTGTTGGTGCTAAATGGGAGTACATATTCCATGCTGATTTGGTATTCGACTCACTTCTAAAGTTTCAGATGGTACTTGAGGTCGTAAAGGAGCATACTTCATCATTAAAAATCATGGGATTATACCGTAGCCATGAGCTTCAAGTTCAACCCGAGAATTCAGAGAGTTTAGTACACTACTGCTAAGGTTGATAAATCAATTTGATTACCCCATCCCTGAAGGGAGCAAATTGATTTTCTGAGCACCCTTTAGGGTCTGGGGTAAATGAAGAAAATCAAAAGATAAAGTAGAAAGAAAAGAATTGTAAATCAATAGATATCATGGAAATTCAGATTTCAAAGAGGATTGAGACAGTGCAAGAGTATTACTTCTCGAAAAAGAGACAAGAACTCGATGCGCTGATTAGTCAAGGAGTAAAAGTTATCAATCTTGGTATTGGTAGCCCCGATATGCCTCCTCCTGCTCATATGCTCGAAACATTGGCAAAGGAGAGTAATAACCCAACTAGCCATGGCTATCAGGGTTATCGTGGGTGTAGCGAGTTAAGGAATGCAATTTCTGAATGGTATCAAAAGTATTATTGTGTATCGTTAAATCATGTATCTGAAGTCCTTCCGTTGATGGGCTCAAAGGAGGGTATTATGCACATTAGTATGGCATTTCTCAATGATGGGGATAAAGTGCTTGTGCCAAATCCGGGCTATCCAGTATATAAGGTTGCCACAGAGATGGCAGGGGCAGAGGTTGTTGAGTACTCATTGCTAGAAGAGAATGGTTTCTTTCCCGATTTTGATGAGATTGAGAAACTTAACCTAAAAGGAGTAAAGTTAATGTGGGTTAACTATCCCAACATGCCAACAGGCACTCGTCCTAACCAAGATTTGCTTAAGCAAATTGTTGAGTTCGGACGCAAACATGGGATTTTGATTTGCCATGATAACCCATATAGCTTCATTCTCAATCCAAACCCAATGTCTATCCTTCAAATCGAAGGGGCTAAAGATGTTGCAATCGAACTAAACTCGCTTAGCAAGTCGCATAATATGGCTGGATGGCGAGTAGGCATGATGGTTGGAAATTCTGATTTACTATCAAAAGTACTTCGTTTTAAAACCAATATGGATTCGGGCATGCCTTTGCCCGTTCAACTTGCTGCTGTTGCCGCTTTAAATAGCGGCGACGAATGGTATGCCACTCTTAATGCCGAGTATAGGCTGAGGCAAGCCATTGCAAAGCAGATAGCAAGTGAACTTGGTTGCACTTTCAATGCTAACCAAAGTGGGCTATTCCTTTGGGCTAAAATGCCCAGTCATATTGCTAATTCTGAGGATTTTGTTGATGAAATACTTCTGCAGCAAGGAGTTTTTGTAACCCCTGGGACTGTATTTGGTAGCAATGGAGAGGGCTTTATTCGATTATCGCTTTGTTCGGATATAAGCACTCTTAATGAAGTTCTCTTTAGGGTTCGACGATTTAACATCTTTAAGTAAAATGAAAACAAAAAGTATATCAATTATAGGAACTGGTCTAATTGGAAGCTCAATGGCGCTTGGTTTAAAGGGACAATGCAAGGTGTTACTCGGGTTTGATAAAAATCCTAGGAATATTGGTTATGCCGAAAAGATGGGAGTGGTAGACATAGCAACTTCATACGAAGGTATCTGTGCTTGCTCTGATGTGATTATTGTTGCAGTTCCATCAGATATTGTCCCCGATATTCTTCGTGATATTCTTTCAAAATCGAAGGATGATACAGTGGTAATCGATGTGAGTTCAACAAAAGAGCCAATTTGCCACGCATTAAAGCATCACCCAAAGCGAAAAAATCTAATTGCATCTCACCCAATGGCTGGGCTCGAAGTTGGAGGACCACAAAATGCTGATGCATCTATTTTGCATGGGAGAAAGGTTGTGATTTGTCAATCGGAATTGAACTCAAATTATTCCCTTAGTATTGGTTTAGAAATTTTCAAGATTCTTGGAATGCATCCTGAGTTTATGGATGCTGAGCAGCACGATAGCTTGGTGGCATTGGTTTCGCAGCTACCACAGATGGTTGCTTATGGGCTTGCGAATACCGTTTCAAAGGCATCAAAAGACGATGAATGGTGTCGTTTAGCCGCTTCAGGATTCGATTCAGCAAGCCGATTGGCATCAAGCCCAGCAAATGTATGGATGCCAATTATAAACCAGAATAAAGATTTTATTGTACAGCATTTAAACCTTTTCATTAACCAGATGGAAAACCTGAAAGAGATGATTGCTGATAGTAATAAAAATGAGCTTATGAGTTTTATAACTCAGTCGCAAAGTGTTAGAGATAAGTTTAAAAAGAAGTCATTATTAAATGAAAAATATAATCATGGAAACAAAACCGTTAGAAGACTTGATTCGGCCTCAGTTGTGGAGACCAGAGTTGAATAGTTCGCTGCTAATTGCAGGACCATGTAGCGCCGAATCGCCTGAGCAGCTATTAGCAGTAGCAACTGCTCTTAAGGAGACCAACCGCATTCACTACATGCGTGCAGGTATTTGGAAGCCCAGAACCACGCCAGGTTCTTTTCAAGGCTATGGAGTAACTGGATTAGGTTGGCTAAGAGATGTTAAGCAAGAAACTGGTATTCCAATTTCAACCGAGGTAGGATCCGAAAAGCACGTTTACGAAGCGCTGAAGTTTGGAGTTGATTTAGTTTGGATTGGTGCTCGCACCGTTGCAAACCCATTTGCAATGCAGGAGATTGCTGAGGCCTTGCGAGGAACAGATATTCCGGTGTTGGTAAAGAACCCTTTAAGCCCCGATCTCGATTTATGGGAAGGTGCAATCCGACGTTTACATAACGTTGGACTTAGAAAGATAGGCGCAATACATCGTGGATTCTCATGGTGGGGAAAATCAATATTCCGAAATCAACCTTTTTGGAAGTTGCCAATGGAGTTGAAAGCAAAATATCCAAACCTACCGGTTATTTGCGACCCAAGTCATATTTCGGGTAATAGGAGTTTAGTTCCATTTGTTGCAAAGCGTGGTATCGATTTGGGTTTCGATGGGCTAATCGTTGAGGTTCATCCTGAGCCAACCAAAGCATTGAGCGATGCTGCTCAACAGTTAACTCCTGATGAATTTGTAAAAATGCTTGAGTTTATTGATATAGTTGGCACTCCCGAGCAATCTTACCCCGATGAACTGCTTAGCGAACTTCGTGCCGAGGTCGATATTATGGACGATTTATTGCTTTGGGCACTATCAAACCGAATGGAACTTTCGGAGCGAATCGCATCAGTAAAATCTAACAGAAAAATGACTGTTCTGCAATCCAAGAGATGGAATCAGGTGCTTGAGAGAGTTACTGAAAGTGGTCAAAAATCAGGGTTGAGGGTAGGATTTGTCCAAAAACTCTACGACGAAATTCACAAAGAGTCAATTTCAGTTCAAAAAGAACTCATCGAGAAAAGCTAATCAAAATGAAAATTAAAGCATAACTTTATATGCTCAAATATTTTATAAATGGAAGTTGTAGAGGTTAAAGGATTAAACTCTTGTTCAAAGATATTGATTGGCGAAAGCATCGATAATCTTAAGCATTATACTGATTGTCAGCGGATATTTATAATTACTGATAAAAATGTAGAAAGACTTTACCAAAAGCGTTTCCCTAATGTTCCAGTTTATTCTATAGAGCCAGGCGAAAAATCAAAGCACCTTTTAACAACCATTGATATTTACCATTGGCTTCTCGAAAACAATGTTGACCGTAGTTCTATTATTGTGGGCATTGGAGGCGGAGTGGTTTGCGATATAGCAGGCTTCGTTGCATCAACCTACATGCGAGGTGTTGATTTTGGTTTCGTTTCAACTACACTGCTTTCGCAAGTTGATGCAAGTGTTGGGGGAAAAAACGGAGTTGATTTAGAGGGATATAAAAATATCATCGGCACATTTAATCAACCTCGCTTTGTTATCTGCGATATAACAATG
>JBPXJX010000370.1:0-2356 GCA_051715525.1 Bacteroidales bacterium | reverse complement strand
TTAAGAATTGGATTACTAGCGCTAATAGTGCTGGCGTTTATATTGTTATTGCACAAACTCATCCTGATAAGGGTAATAAAGGTATTAACGCTTTTATAGTTGATAGGAATACTGAAGGTATAACCCTTGGTCCACATGAGGATAAAATGGGCATGCGCAGCTCCGATACGCATTCGGTGATGTTCTCAGATGTGAAAGTTCATAAAGAGAATCGGATAGGTGAGGATGGTTTTGGTTTTAAGTTTGCCATGAAGCTGCTCGAAGGAGGGCGAATTGGTATCTCAGCTCAGGCTCTAGGAATTGCTGGTGGAGCTTATGAGTTAGCATTGAAATATTCGAAAGAGCGTAAAACATTTGGCACAGAGATAATCAATCATCAAGCAATTGCCTTCAAGTTGGCTGAGATGGCTGCGTCAATTGAATCGGCTCGTTTGCTTGTTCACAAAGCCGCTTGGCTAAAGGATAATCATCAACCTTATGGTACTGCTAGCGCAATTGCAAAACTTGTGGCAACTGATGTTGCCATGAAAGTTACAACCGAAGCCGTTCAGATTCATGGAGGCTATGGTTACGTGAAAGAGTACCATGTTGAACGATTAATGCGTGAGGCAAAGCTTACTCAGATTTACGAAGGAACTTCCGAAATTCAGAAAATTATTATTGCACGTGCTATTTCAAAAGATTGTTAATTGAAAACCTAAAATCAAACTAATAAAACACTACTATGTCAGCAACAGTTCAATTCACAGCACCCGACCACTATTTGGTTGACGATCTGTTTACCGATGAGCATAAGCTTGTCCGTAATTCAACTAGGGATTGGGTGAACCGTTCGGTAAAACCAGTTATTGAAGAGTATTGCGATAAATCAAAATTCCCTATGCATCTTGTAAAAGAAATGGGCGAGATGGGTGCTTTTGGACCGTTTATTCCTGTTGAATATGGTGGCTCAGGCCTCGATTATATTTCATATGGTTTAATTATGCAAGAGCTTGAGCGAGGCGATACTGGAATTCGGTCAATGGCTTCTGTTCAGACTTCTTTGGTTATGTTTCCCATTTTCAAATATGGTAGCGAGGAGCAAAAGAAAAAGTATTTACCTCGTTTAGCTGCTGGCGAAATTATCGGGTGCTTCGGTTTAACTGAGCCCGATCATGGGTCTGATCCAGGAAGCATGAAAACAAGAATTAAGGATATGGGCGACCACTACCTTCTTAATGGTGCAAAGATGTGGATTACCAATTCTACCATTGCCGATATTGCTGTTGTTTGGGCAAAGGACGATAACAATAGAATTAGAGGCGTGATTGTTGAAAAGGGTTGGAAAGGCTTTACAGCTCCCGAAACTCATGGTAAATGGTCGCTTAGAGCTTCGGTTACTGGCGAACTTGTTTTTGATGATGTTAAGGTTCCAAAAGAAAATTTACTTCCTAATATCGAAGGGTTAAAAGGGCCTTTAAGTTGTCTCGATTCAGCTCGATATGGTATTGCATGGGGTGTTGTTGGTGCTGCAATGGATTGCTACGATGCTGCAGTTCGTTATGCTTTGGAAAGAAAGCAGTTCGATAAGCCAATTGCCTCATTCCAACTACAACAGAAAAAACTTGCTGAGGCGCTAACAGAGATAACTAAAGCTCAGCTTTTATGCTGGAGACTTGGTGTACTTCGAAATGAGGGTAGAGCTACATCAGCACATATTTCAATGGCAAAAAGAAATAACGTTGAGATGGCCTTGAATATTGCTCGCGAAACTCGACAAATATTAGGCGCAATGGGTATTACCAATGATTTCCCAATGATGCGTCATATGATGAACTTAGAGTCAGTTATCACCTATGAAGGTACTCATGATATTCATCTTCTTATAACTGGGCTTGAAATAACAGGAATACCTGCATTTAAGTCATGATTCTAAGTATTAATATGAATAGTATTTTTAACAGTTTTTGTTATAATGCTAATAATGATTTAATTTGTATTACTTTTATATGAAAACAATATTTTAACAATTTCTAAACTATGAAGACAATAATTAAGGTATTTACGTTATTCATTCTTTTAAATTTTTCTGCAAAATCTCTTCTTGCTGTTATTGCTTATCCATATCCTGTTGAAATAACTCAACCCGATGGAAGTAAGATAAAAGTAATTCTAAAAGGAGATGAATTTGTTAAATGGGCAATTACAGAGGATGGATATTCATTAATGAGAAATAGCAAAGGTATTTTTGAATATGCTATAATTGATTCTAAAAATGAAATGGTTCCTTCTGGAGTAAGAGCTTTGAATCAAAATGAAAGATCTGGTTCCGATAACTTATTTTTAGAAAAGGTAAAAAAAGGTTTAGTTTATTCTA
>JBPXJX010000369.1:0-7117 GCA_051715525.1 Bacteroidales bacterium | reverse complement strand
ATCGATACAATATATTTAAAGGGTGATGCAAGGCTTAATCAAAAAAAACTTGCTGCCATTATCAACCTTAAAAGTGGAGAACTATATTCAGAAGCAAAGATTAAGCGAATCGATCAAAGATTGATGCAGCAACCATACTTAAATGTTATCAAATCAACAGAGATAGAATTTCTAACCCATACGGCTAGGGTTTACTGCTACTTAAGCAATAAACCCGCATCGCGATTTTGGGGAATGGCTGGATTTTATAAGGGTAAAGACGAAAAGTTTAAACTTCATGGAGATGTTAATTTAACCCTATTCAACTCTCTTAAGAATGGTGAGAAGTTGAGTTTAGCATGGACTGCACCAGGGCAAGGAACTCAAAATCTTAATGTTGGGTTTGATTGGCCTTACATATTTGGATGGCAGGTTGGTTTTGTTGGATCATTCAATTTATATAAGCGCGATAGCACTTATATTTCATTAAACCCCAAAATTTCCATAGTTTTTTTTGCTAATAATGGAGGTCGCTTTTTGGTAAATGCAGATTATAAGAAAACCTCATATAACAGCAGAAACTTTATTACTCAAACCCAATTTGGAAATACAACGGCATTTCTTTATGGACTTGGTTATGACTATAATAGTTACGACAACACTTTGCTTCCCACTCGAGGGTTTTTAATAAAAAGCAGCATAAATACTGGTAAACGCGATATAGTAGAGAAACAGGGAAGCAGCACAAATCTAATTGAAGGAGATTTATTTATTGAAGGTCATTTCCCGATTTTTGATAATAGATTGATACTTGCAACACGATCAAACTCGAAGCTAAAAACCCTTTATAACAAAAGTTCAGGTGGACCGCTTTTCGAGAATGAGATGTATCATATAGGTGGGATGGGTACTATCCGTGGCTTTAATCAGGAGATGATACTCTCGCAAGCGTATTCGGTTGCCTCAGTTGAGCTACATCTAAGGATGAGCGAAGGTTCTGGTATTTATCTTTTTACCGATAAGGCTTTTGTTAAAGCTTATGAACTTGGGTATCGAAAAGATGCTTGGCCTTTAGGTTTAGGGCTAGGAATTAACCTTGCAACCAAGGCGGGTCAATTTAATTTAAGTTATGCCCTTGGTCAGGGGTTCGGTCAAAGCCTTGGAACTCGCGATGCTAAGGTGCATTTTGGAATTCTTGCAGTATTCTAGATATATTTTTATTAATAAAAAAACAAGGGTTAAGATATCTTAACCCTTGCCTCAAATCTCTTGTCACTTATTTTACTTCCGAAACACATAAAATGCATTTGCTTGAGCAACTGGAGTAATCTCCATATCATTTATACAAACATGGTCTGGCCTCGATATTGCGTAAAGTATCGCATCTGCAATATCCTCTCCGAATAGAGGAACTAACCCAACGTAAGGATTTTGAGCTTTTTCAACATCGCCTTTAAAGCGTACTAAAGAGAACTCGGTTTCTACCATACCCGGACGAATCTCTGTTACCTTTATATTATGCTTTAGCATATCCTCGCGCATACCTTGCGAAAGGGCATGAACAGCATGCTTTGAAGCACAGTAAACGTTTCCATTTTCGTATACCTGAGTTCCAGCAATAGAACCAATGTTAACAATATGTCCTTTGCCACGCGCAATCATAATAGGAGCAACACTTCGAGTAATATATAATAACCCTTTAATATTGGTATCAATCATGCGCTCCCAATCGTCAACATCACCTTCTTGAATATGGTTAAGTCCAACTGCAAGCCCAGCATTGTTAACAAGAATATCTATTTTACGCCATCTTTCGGAAAGTCCCTCAATAGCCTTGTCAACAGCCTCCTTACTTCTTATATCAAAATTAAGTGTAAGAACATCCCTTTTGTACTTAACTTCAATCTCACGTTTTAAGGCATCAAGTTGCTCATTACGTCGACCAGTAAGAATAAGGTTGTAGTTATTCTCGGCAAGCATTATAGCTGTAGCTCTTCCAATCCCCGATGTTGCCCCTGTAACTAATGCTAATTTCATAATTTAAATCTTTTATTACTTGGTTTTATTTCTTTAGGTTATTTAAAAAGGAGCGTAAAATTAATAAAAATTGGCTAGCATCAATATTAATATTGATAGGTTTAATAACACAATTGATGAACATGCTATTGGTAACATGTTAAAAAATTGATGGGTAGTTTGATTGGCTTCTTATTTAATGTTAGTATTTTTGGCTCGATTTTCAAATCCGTCAAAAAAGCAAAACATAATATCATGTCAATCACTCAAGTTACTGTAGAAACCGCTAAGGAGCTAGGTTTGCTCCCCGAAGAGTTTGAAATGATCAAGAAATACCTTGGTCGTACTCCTAACTATACCGAGTTAAGCATTTACTCTGTAATGTGGTCGGAGCATGCATCTTATAAAAACTCTATTAAGTGGTTAAAAACTTTACCACGAAAAGGTACAAGTATCCTTGCTGAAGCAGGAACAGAAAATGCTGGGTTGGTTGATATTGGCGATGGTATGGCCTGTGCTTTCAAAATCGAATCGCACAATCATCCGTGTGCTGTTGAGCCATATCAAGGCGCTGCAACAGGCGTTGGAGGTATCAACCGCGATATCTTTACAATGGGGGCAAGGCCTGTTGCTCAGTTGAATTCACTTCGTTTTGGAAGCCTTAAATTGGATCGAACAAAATGGTTAATAAAAGGTGTAGTTAAAGGTATTGGCGATTATGGAAATGCGTTTGGCATACCTGTTCTTGGTGGTGAGGTATTTTTCGACGAGTCATACACCATGAACCCATTGGTTAACGCCATGTCGGTTGGATTGGTTGAAAAAGGAAATGTTGTTTCTGCCATCTCAAAAGGTGAAGGAAACCCAGTATTTATAGTAGGTTCATCAACAGGCAAAGATGGTATTCATGGTGCTACTTTTGCTTCTGCAAATATCACCGAGGATTCTGCCGATGATATCCCATCAATTCAGGTTGGCGACCCATTTCAAGAAAAAATTCTTCTTGAAGCATCTCTTGAGGTAATTAAAACAGGTGCTCTTGTTGGTATGCAAGATATGGGTGCTGCAGGTATCATTTGCTCTACTTCCGAGATGTCGGAAAAGGGTGGATGTGGTATGAGAGTTGATCTTGATAAAGTTCCTCTACGTCAAAAGAATATGGAGCCATTTGAGATCCTCCTTTCCGAATCGCAAGAGCGAATGCTTATGGTTGTTCATAAAGGACGTGAGCATGAAATTGAGAAAGTTCTTAATAAATGGGATATCAGCTATGCAATTATTGGCGAGGTAACAAAAGGCGATAGGCTTGAGTTCTTCTATCATGGCGAAAAAGTTGCCGATGTTCCGGCATCAACTCTTGTGCTAGGCGGTGGTGCTCCGGTTTACGATAGGGAGTACAAAGAGCCAGCATACTATCAGCAGTATAAAAAGTTTGATATCAATAAAGTTCTCGAACCACAAGACTTACGCGAAGTAGCCCATCAAATCATTCGTCACCCAAATATTGCCTCAAAACGTTGGGTTTATGAGCAGTACGATACGATGATTGGAACGGGGAATATGAGCACAAATTTCCCATCCGATGCTGGCGTTTTTAATATTAAAGGTACCAATAGGGCTTTGGTAATGACTGTTGATTGTAATTCGCGTTACGTTAAAGCCGATCCTGAGATAGGAGCAATGATTGCCGTTTCAGAGTCTGCACGAAATATCGTTTGCTCAGGTGGTAAACCACTTGCTATAACCAACTGCTTAAACTTTGGCAATCCATATAACCCTGAAGTGTACTGGCAATTTGTTAATGCAATCAAGGGTATGGGTGCTGCTTGTGAAAAGTTTAAAACACCTGTTACTGGAGGTAATGTAAGTTTCTACAATCAAGCATCAATAGGTGGTAAGGAGGAGGCTGTTTTCCCAACCCCAACAATTGGTATGTTAGGATTACTTGAGAATAAGAATCATCAAACAACGCTTGCTTTCCAGGAGAAAGGACATATGATTTATTTAATTGGCCGTTCTCACAACGATATTGCTTCATCTGAATATCTAGTGAGCTACCATGGAGTTAAAGAATCACCTGCACCATATTTCAATATAGATGAGGAGTATAATGTTCAACAAACCGTTGCCGAACTTATAACCCTTAACTTTATTCAATCAGCCCACGATGTGTCAGATGGCGGTTTATTTATAACACTACTTGAAAGTGCCATGCCTAAAGGTTTAGGCTTTGATATTACAACTGACGCTGAGATTCGTAGCGATGCTTTCCTTTTTGGAGAATCGCAGGGAAGGATTGTCGTTTCTGTTTCAACATCACGCGAAACCAATTTCCTCGATTATATGGTTGAAAGCAAAATACCTTTCTTTGCTTTAGGTCATGTTACTAAATCGGAGGTTAGGGTTGATGATGTATCATATGGGTTTATCGCAGACTTAAAAAGGGTTTACGATAGCTCAATCGAGGAGATGATTGTTGGACAGAATCCTGCTTAGTTGATGAATAGCAACTCAGAGCAACTCAGCAAGACCAAGCAGGTAGAGGCGATGTTCGATGATATCGCCCCTAAATACGATTTTTTAAATCACTTCTTAAGCCTTGGCATCGATAAAATTTGGAGAAGAAAGGTTATTCGTAGAATAATCAAAGATAATCCAAATGAAGTTTTAGATATTGCTACAGGCACAGCCGATCTTGCAATTATGCTAGCTAAAAGGCATCTAAGGTCAAAAATTACAGGAGTAGATCTATCCGAAAATATGCTTAATGTTGGAAGGAGAAAGGTTGAAGAGTTAAGTCTCTCAAACCGTATCAACTTAAAACAGGGTGATTCGTTATCTCTTCCTTTTGAAAGTAACTCTTTTGATGTAGCAATGGTTGCTTTTGGTGTCAGAAATTACGAAGATCCAGTAAAGGGAATGGCTGAAACGCTCAGAGTATTAAGGCCAAATGGGAAATTTTATGTTTTAGAGTTTTCGATGCCACGCAAGTTTCCAATGGCTCAACTTTACAAGTTCTATTTTTGGGCAATTCTTCCGATTATAGGTAGAATTATTTCTGGACATAAGCAAGCATATACCTATCTTCCTGAATCGGTTAGCGCATTCCCTGATGGGAATAACTTTATTCAGCTGATGCAGTGGGCTGGATTTTCAGATTGTAAATATCAAAAGTTAAGTTTTGGTATTGCAACTATTTACGAAGGACTAAAATTGGAATAATAGAGTTTAAGCGCATTTTGCTTTTACTATAATAATATTTTGTTTTTATCGTTGCTATAAGCAAATTCCTGTAAGTGAGCATTGGAAAAAAATATATTTTCGTTTTTCTGACATTATTCGTTGTTTTATCAGCAAATGCTCAGTATAAAAAGCCCATTCGACTAAATGAGCCCGATTACGAATTGGGTAAAAGGTTAAGATTCGGCTTTTCGCTTGGGTTAAATGCAATGGATTTTCGAATTAAGAACGGAAGAGGTATTGAAGTCTCATCCGATTTAAAAGATACTACCCAATTCTTTGTTGATGTTAGCCATCCTCAGCTAGGCTTTAATGTTAATGCCATTGCTGATTTAAGGTTAACTGAAAATTTTCACTTAAGATTTCTACCCGGATATTCATTCGGTCAGCGCGATATTAATTTTTTCTATCCAGAAAATACTCTCGAAACCAAGATGAAGATTGAATCTTCATTTATTGAGCTACCATTATCAATAAAATATTCTGCTGATAGGATTAGCAACTTTAGACCATATCTATTAGCTGGAGCTAATCTTAGAGTTGATTTAGCAACAAATAAAACCTTGAACATAAAGGATGGAATTTTACTTAGATTGGATAAAGTCGATACCTACTATGAAATTGGGTTTGGAACTGATTTCTTTATGGAGTACTTTAAATTTTCAGTTGAAATAAAGTATTCAGTAGGATTATTCAACATGCTATCTAAAGATTATGCTGAAGGCGCAGAGAATTATGTACAGGCAATTGACGCAATTAACTCCCGAATTTTTCATGTATCATTCCATTTTGAATAGATCAATTTCTTGCTTTCCAAAAGATATTTGAACCTTTACTAATTAATTACGTTTTTTGTAGTTAGTAAACAACTCTTAAATCAATGTCAACCGAGATTAGTTTAGAACTTACACCTAATCAGGCTGCTGATGAGCAGCAGTTAAAAAAGGCTATTGCACAAAAATTAAATATTAAGATCGATCAAGTTGGTAATTACCGTATTGTGCGAAAATCTATTGATGCTCGTAAACCTAAAATAAAAGTAAATATTGGAATAAAAGTTTACGATATGGGTGAGGCTATTAATGAGGATGCGCCCATTTTTAATTATAGAGATGTAAAAAATTCCAAGCAAGTAGTTATTGTTGGTGCGGGTCCCGCAGGACTTTTTGCAGGATTAAGGTTGATTGAACTTGGATTAAAACCAATAATTATTGAACGAGGAAAGCAAGTTAGCGATCGTAAACGCGACATTGCAATGCTTAGCCGCGATCATAATCTAAATCCAGATTCAAACTATGCATTTGGCGAGGGAGGGGCTGGTACTTTTTCCGATGGAAAATTGTACACACGTTCCAAAAAACGGGGTGATTTCAAAAGAGTGCTATATGCGCTTTATAACCATGGAGCTGACGAAAACATTCTTTACGAGGCTCATCCACATATTGGAACTAACAAACTTCCTGGGGTTATTACAAAAATCCGTGAAACCATAATTGAACATGGAGGTGAAATCTATTTTAATAGCCGTGTTGAGAGAATCCAAGTAAAAAACGATATTGCTACTGGTGTAAAGTTGGCTGATGGTCAAATAGTCGAAGGAGTTGCCGTTATTCTTGCAACGGGGCACTCTGCGCGAGATATTTATAAAACATTACAGGATCAGAATATAGAAATTGAGGCTAAACCATTTGCTATGGGAGTCAGGGTTGAGCATCCTCAAGAGCTAATCGATTCAATTCAGTACCATGGTGCGGAGAAGGATGCAATCCTTCCTGCTGCAGCATACAACCTCGTTCATCAGGTAGATGGTAGAGGTGTTTACTCTTTCTGCATGTGCCCCGGTGGATTCATCGTACCGGCTGCGACTTCGCAAGGCGAAGTG
>JBPXJX010000368.1:0-1139 GCA_051715525.1 Bacteroidales bacterium | reverse complement strand
ATTACGATACTTGCATCATCCACTAAGAGCCAATACTTCTATAAAATACCTTAAACCATCGCTCGATCTTTTACCCGAAATTCAAAGAACTGGCGATATTTTCTTCCCCAAATCTTGGCTTGAATCAACATTGTGGGGCTATAGCTCAGATGAAGCATATAATACTATTACATCGTGGTTAAAAGAGAAACCAAACTTACCAAAAACACTAAAAGATAAAGTATTGCAGTCGTCCGATTTGATTAAGAGAAAGGTTGCCTTTAAGTAACTTTTGTCGCTTTATGTGAAAAAAATAACCCCATTTAATAATATGTAGAATACTAAACTAATAGTGTATAATATTGATTTCAAAAAAAAAAGTCTTACATTCGGATAATAAAACTATGTTGTATGGGAGCTGTTAAACGAGTAGGATTAGCTTTATGCACTTTAATAACTTTTCAGGTTTTTTCACAGACTAACGATATTTTCATTCCTTTAAATATTCAAAAAGCAATAGCAAAAAAAACACGATCAAATGATGGTAAGCCAGGGATGCTTTACTGGCAAAACCGGGCAGATTATAAGATTGATGTATCATTAGATCCAAAATCGCTTCTTGTATCAGGTTCCGAAACAATTACATATACAAATAGCAGCCCCGATACATTAAAACATCTAGTTTTTCATCTTTTCCCCAATATGTTTAAAAAGGGGAATATGCGCGATACCGATATCGAACCGGCCGATGAATCGGAGGGTATATCTATTGATAAAGTATCGATAAATGGATTTGAACTCAGGGAGCAGGAAATGTCCGAGTTGCTATACACCGAGCACACTTTAATGCGCTTAAAGCTTAAAAAATGGCTTTTACCCGATAAGCAAATTTCAATTCAGCTCAGCTGGCATTATACTTTAAATCGTAATTCGCACATTAGAACTGGAGCAGTTGACTCAACTAGCTTTTTTGTAGCCTATTTCTTCCCTCGAATAGCGGTTTACGATGATATTGATGGATGGAACTACTATAAATACACCAACGATCAGGAGTTTTACAACGATTTTGGAAATTTTGATGTTTCCATAACCATGCCTAAAAATTATGTTGTTTGGGCAACAGGTAATCTTACAAATCCTGATGAGGTATTATCCGAGAA
>JBPXJX010000367.1:0-1664 GCA_051715525.1 Bacteroidales bacterium | reverse complement strand
TCCCTTTCCTAGATTTTATAAACTCATTAATTTTTATCAAGTTATAGAAAGTCGGTAAAATGTAATTTTTAAAAGTTTTATTGTATTCAACTTCAAAAGAGGCTAAGTTGTCAAATCTTTTATTGATTAAATTTGAAGAATTTTCAAATTGATTTTTGAAAAACTCCTTATCTTGTTGGTATATAAGCCCAATAAAATAGAACTTTTCTTTAGATTTAAGGCTATTTAGCTGTTCTAAACTGACCCATAAACTATTAAATTGTCCATTAATTGATTTAGAGGTATCTCGTAAATTTTTTTGGATTAGATTTATGCCGTGAAAAACGTTACCAATTTTAGAGTCTACTGACGTAGAATTAGGCTCATAATAGTTTAAATCAAAATAATTAACCATTTCAACTATATGGTTATTATTTGCGAGTTGAGATAAGATTTCCATACTTAATGCAAAGTATACAAAATTGGGGTCTGCTTTAATATTATCACAATTTTCTTTTGTAAGAATTTCTAATACTGCACCATTAGGTAAAGTATTTGATTCGCACTTTTTTATATGGTTAATTAAATTTGTTGACAAGTTTTTGAAATCCTCTTCAAATACTATATTTAGTTCTGTTCCAAAATTTGGCAAATTAGTAGGGTCAATATTTTTTATTTTTTTATAAGTCTCAGGGAAAAGTATCTGTAAGTCACCTTGTTCTCCAAGTGTTTTTGCAAAAGTTTCTAAATATGTAGTAGTTTGAGCCTTTTTAAACTCTTCAGCAATATATTTTGTCAGCCCCAATAGTATTGTATCCATTTGGGCTGTACTGAAATTCTGTGTTCCAGAAATAAGTGAAGGTAGAAATGACAATGATGAAATCAAGCTAAATCCAGTTGCACTTTGAATATAGTTGCTTTTTTTTACACCCATCGGAGGGTTTTGATTTTGTATTTGTAACTCTAAAAAGCGATTCCACTTTTTAATAATACTTTGGATAATCAATATGTTTGGTTCTCTCAAATTATTTTCTTGAAATGGTTTTTCTAAGAAAAGAATAAGGTTCTTGATTTCATCGACTTCATTTGTTGTTAAATAGAATTTTTCAAGTACATATTCAGGTTTATCATTTAGTGATTTAACATTAGAATTTAATTCAATAATAGATTTTAGTTCTAATGTATCAAGTTTTGCGAAGTATTGAGCATTGTAAAATGCATTTTGAGAACTTACTGATAATGTAAGTAAATGCAATATAAATATTAACCAGATTTCTTTTTTCATTTTTGTAAATTTTAATTGTTAATATGCTATACCTGTTTGAATTTTATTGCCAGATGGGTTTTCAAGCCAAACAATGTTATCTTCATCAATAAAATATTTTTCATTGTATAAGCTAAATGAGTATTTATACTGAAGTATATTAGCATTTGAAAGTTTTCCTATTTTTAAATCTCCAATAAAAATATTCTGATTGGAAATATTCATAGACTCTTTTGTGTAGTTCAATTTAATACTTGAAATCGGCTTTAAATCTTTAGCTTTCTCTTTAATTGGAGCAATTTTAACTACATGCGAATTCTTATTATATGACTTAACTTCTTCATAATATTCTTTTTCCACCAAAGACTGAATTTTCTCTTTAATATACATTGTATATTTATTTTTTATTAGCAAATCTGCA
>JBPXJX010000366.1:0-9546 GCA_051715525.1 Bacteroidales bacterium | reverse complement strand
TGCAGCAAACGAGCAGCAGAAATATTTTTCAATGGTTTAGCAAACAGCGACTGGAAACTTGTTGAAGAAGCTGATGATTCATTTATAAACACTTCAAAGAAATCCCAAGAATTTAAGGAAAAAGCGGGAGGCCTACAGGTTATTAGAATTGGAGAACCTTTTAAGTCAGGTGATTATGCCGGAGAATTTGTTCCCTATGTGATTAAATTAAAATCAGGTAAAGTAGTTAAGTATAACTTGGCATTACGAAATGACAACCCCAACAAAGTTTGGAGAGTTGATGGAGGTATCTAAGCATTATATTGCAAAAGCGAAAAGCACATCGAAAAACGATGTGCTTATCGCTTTTTTAGCTATTTTGGTTTATTTATTGTTATTGTAATCATGCGTTGAACTAAAACTGATAACATGAAAAACCTTAAGATGAGTTTCTTAATTTCAACTATTGCTTTTATTGCAATTTCTGCTTTTGCTCAGGAAACAAGCAAAAAGAAAATGCAAGATGATTTTGAGCAGTTTAAAAAAACCCGTGAACAGGATTTTCAATCGTTTAAGCAGAAACGCGAAGCGGAGTTGAAAAAGATGCAACAGGAGTATCAGGATTACTACAATGAAATGAATGGTCTTAAAAAATACTACATTCAAAAAAAAGATACTGTAAAAGCAAAAGTTGTTGATGATATTATCTCGTACGAAAAAAATATTAGCGAAGCCTTAGGGCAACCATTAAAGGTAACCGAAGAGGTTAAATATGGAACCACGGCGGAAAATAAGATTTATAAAATTCCTCCAAGAATTAAGAATGAAGTTAAGATTGAGGAAAAAAAGGATGAAGCCAACCCTAGCAATAATCAACCTACGGTAACAGAAACTCCAAAAACAGAGGATGTTTCAACAAGCACAGTTACACCATCACTAACTCCACTTCCAAAATCAAAGGCTATAATAACTTCGCCCTTTGGGATGAGGAATCACCCAACATTGGGAAGGCCAGTAAAGCACAATGGTATTGATTTTGGCTCGGGACGTGGAACAGAGATTTACGCTGCCAGCAACGGCAATGTAGTATTAGCCGAGTTCAACAGCAGCTACGGTAACTACATCGTTGTTGAGCATAAAGACGGACAGTCTACTGCGTATGCTCACCTCGACAGGCTTGCCGTTTCAAAGGGTGATGCTGTTTCAAAAGGGCAAATTATTGGCTACAGCGGAAGTACTGGAAGAAGTACAGGCCCTCATCTACACTACGAAGTAAGAACCAATGGAACACCCGTTAATCCAAAAACGTTTTTATTGGAGTATAAATAAAGGAAAGGTGGCTCAACGCCACCTTTTTTGTTCCCTATTCTGTCAAATAATCCTTGGGATCCACTCGCTCACCACTTTTAATTACCTCGTAATGTAAATGCGATCCTGTTGAAACACCTGTACTTCCCACATAGCCAATGACCTGTCCAATCTTTAGCACATCGCCTGCTTTTACATTAAAGTTTTTTAAATGAGAAAAAAGGGTAGAGTAAACATCGTTATGCTTTATTATAACATAATTACCCATCCCTTTTTCGTTATCAAATTTGGCCTCAACAACAACACCATTGGCAGTTGCCATAACCTCTACTCCTTCCTTGGCTGCAAAATCAATACCATAGTGAAAATCCTTTTTCTTAGTCATTGGGTTCATACGTTCGCCATATCCATATACTTGAGTTACCTTTTTGGCGTCAACAGGATAAATAGATGGTTTATTACCATCAGGAACTATTAAACCGGTTTTACTTATAGCTATTGAGCCCTTGTTATTACTACTTGTAAATGCAAAAAGCATTAGGCAAACAAGCGGCAAGGCCAAAAAGTAAACTCCAAAATACTTTATAGATGTTTTATTTTTAGTAATCATAATAATTCGTTTTTTAATTGTTTTACAATAAAACTGACTGGTTAGTCCACCAATACTAACACGATTTACTTGAGCCAACATACAGTATAGGTATGGCTCAATTAATACTGAGTCGTTGACTACACCCGAATCTGCAAGGTATTCGTGTTGCAGTTTAAGTGAACTTTTGTAAAAAGCAACAAAAGGGTTAAACCAAAGAAGTAAAGAAGCAATTTCCATTACAATCAAATCGAACCAATGCGCCTGCTTAACATGTGCTATCTCATGCTCAACGATCAAAGGATCGTTAACATTTCTAGGCAAAAAAATCACATTTAAAAACGAAAAGGGAATAGGGTAATCAGTTTTAAAGATTTTTATTCTCCCTATTCTGCTAGCATCAGCATTGTTCTTTTCTCTCATAACTCTTATTATGGAAAGTAAGAGCTTTAGAAGCAGAATTGAAACTCCAACAATATAAATTGCTGAAATGATTGCTGAAAAACTTACTGTAGTAAAACCATTAGTAATATTTTGTTGTTGAAAAAAAGCGTTCTCTGGTTCTATCGACACAATCTCAATTACATCTGAGAGTACTGAAGTCGATTGAACACTAAATATTGAAAATTTCAAAGTTGGAATTGCAAATGAAAGAAAAAGTCCTGCCAAAAGGTAAATCCTGTTCAATTTAAAGAACGTACTATGCTTAAGCAGAGCAGCAAAAAACAGGTAAAATACAGAAAGGCATACCGATACCTTTAAGGCAAACCATAAGTATTCAATCATGACTCTCTTTATTTGACTTTATCTTTTTAATTTTCTCATCGATTAAACTCTTAATCTCCTCCAACTCTGAAAGATTCAATTGTTCATTTGCAAAAAATGATGCAAACTCAGGAGCAGAACCATTAAAAAAGTGATTGATAATCGTTCTCACATGGTTCTGGAAGTAGTCATTCTTAGAAACCAATGGGTAGTACTCGTTAATTTTCCCATAGGAGTTGAAACCAATAAATCCCTTTTTTACCAAAACCCTGATTACAGTAGAAATTGTTGTATAAGCAGGTTTTGGGTTAGGGAACTGATCTACAATATCCTTAAGAAAACCCTTTTGCACATTCCAAAGGTATTGCATTACTTGTTCTTCGGCTTTTGTTAACTCTTTACTTTCCATGCAACAAATCTATGACTATTTTTATAGTTATACAACTATTTTTATAATTATATTTCAATTTAACTTATAATGCCTTGATTATATGACTATTACCAATCACTTCATTGGCAATTATTTTCCAATTCAGTTCAGATTTGTTTACTCATCTTTTTTAGAATGATTCTATACAAACACAGCCAATAAACCATTTTTTTTTCGTTTTTTTGTGTAAAATTTTTTGTGATGGATGCTGTTCGTAAACCCTCGTGGCTAAAAATAAAATTACCTGGAGGCGAGGGATATACAAAAGTTAGCAATATAGTTAAGAGTCATAAGCTACATACCATTTGCAGTAGCGGTATGTGTCCAAATATTGGTGAGTGCTGGGGAAACGGAACTGCAACTTTTATGATTTTGGGTGATATATGTACACGTTCGTGTAAATTTTGTGCTACAGCAACTGGCAAACCTCTGCCTCCCGATCCATTGGAGGCAATGAATGTTGCCATGTCTGTAAAGTTGATGGAGCTAAAGCATTGCGTAATTACTTCCGTTGATCGTGATGATTTGTCCGATGAGGGAGCAACCCACTGGCGCGATACCGTTAACGAAATTAAAAAAGTAAATCCTAAAACTCGAGTTGAGGTACTAATTCCTGATTTTAGCGGAAAACTTGACCTCCTTGATATTTTCCTTGAATCAAAACCACACGTAGTTGGGCATAACCTTGAAACAATCGAGAGGCTAACGCCAATGGTTCGTTCAAAAGCAAAATATCAAACAAGTTTAAACGTTATTGAACATATAGCCAAAACAGGACACAACGCCAAGTCGGGGATAATGGTTGGTATTGGAGAGACAAAAGAGGAAGTGCTAAAAACCCTCGACGATTTAGTTGCTGTAGGATGCAAATACATTACCATTGGTCAATATTTGCAACCACGCAACGGAAACCTTAAGGTTGAGCGATACGTTGAGCCTGCGGAGTTTTTGTTTTATAAAGAGGAAGCGTTGAAGAAAGGTTTTCTCTTTGCCGAGTCAGGACCATTGGTGCGTTCATCGTACCATGCCGAGCAAGCTCACCTTAATGGGCAAAGTAACGGTTAACAAAATAACCGTTATTGATGTTAGTATACAAGTAAAGTTTATCATATAAATGCAACACGTAGTTTTTGAAGACCTTGGAAAAATAGATTACAAACAGGCTTGGGATCACCAAGAAGAGCAGTTCGAAAAGGTAATGCAAAACAAAATGACCAGCAATGGTGGTTTGCACTACTTGCTTTTCTGTGAACACCCGCACGTTTATACTCTCGGGAAAAGTGGAGAGGGATCAAATCTATTGATTAGCGATGAGATGCTTAAGCGCATCGATGCTACCTATTATCGGATTAACAGGGGTGGCGATATTACCTACCATGGCCCGGGCCAGATTGTTGTTTACCCAATTTTCAACCTCGAAGCATTCGGAATCAATCTCAAGGAGTACATTCATAAGCTCGAAGAGGTTATCATTAAATTCCTGAAAGATTATGGAATAAGTGCCACACGCTTAGAGGGTGCAACAGGCGTTTGGCTTGATGTTGGAGTTCCTGGTCGTGAGCGTAAGATTTGTGCAATTGGAGTGCGTGCTAGCCGATTTGTTACCATGCATGGCTTGGCATTTAATATCAATACAAACCTAGAATATTTCAGCTATATCAACCCTTGCGGGTTTATCGATAAGGGAGTTACCTCGCTTCAAAAGGAGTTGGGAAGACCTATAGATATGGATGAAGTAAAACTCAAACTCAACAGCCTATTTGCTAGCGAGTTCAATATTGATTATAAAAAATAGATGTTGGTTTGCGTTCAACCGTTTGCGTTGAAAATAAAATAATGTACTTTTAGAAAATGGAAAAAAGGTGGATATACAAGGATAAAGGCAATCCCAATACAATTAGCCATCTAGCAGAGGTGCTGGGAATTGAACCTGTTCTTGCAACGCTACTTGTGCAGCGTGGTATAAGCACCTTTAATGAAGCTAAGAAATTCTTTCGCCCTTCGCTAGACGATCTTTACAACCCATACCTAATGAAGGATATGCAACAGGCTGTGGAGCGTATCGAAAGGGCAATTCGCAGCAACGAGCGTATACTTGTTTACGGCGATTACGATGTGGATGGTACAACCGCTGTTGCTCTTATCTACTCATTCTTCCAAAAGCGATACTCAAAAATCGGATACTACATCCCCGATAGGTACAGCGAAGGCTACGGCATTTCGCTAAAGGGTATTGATTATGCAGCCGAAAATGGCTACAGTCTAATCATTGCGCTTGATTGCGGCATTAAGGCAAACGAAAAAATTATTTACGCTCAACAGCGTCGAATCGATTTTATTATATGCGATCACCATCTACCCGGCGATCAAATCCCTCAGGCAGTTGCAGTTCTCGACCCCAAGCGACCTGATTGTAAATACCCATTTAAGGAGCTTTCAGGTTGTGGCGTAGGATTTAAACTTTTACAAGCATATTGCCAAAAGAATGGAACTCCAATGGAGGAGTGTTATCAATACCTCGATTTGGTTGCAGTAAGCATCGCTTCGGACATTGTTCCTGTAATTGATGAGAATCGGGTATTAACTTTCTTTGGACTTCAGAAATTGAATGATAATCCAAGTCGTGGTTTAAAGTCAATTATCAAGATTGCAGGCATTGAAAAGCAGCAGATAGCCATTGACGATATCGTTTTCCGCATTGGCCCTCGTATTAATGCCGCAGGCAGGATGGAATCGGGCAAATCGGCAGTTGATCTGCTTTGCGCCTGCGACGATTTAGTTGCCTACGAGATGAGCTCAATAATCAACTCGTGCAATAACGATCGTAAAAATGTTGATAGAAATATTACCCATGAAGCGCTGAGGATGATTGCCTCTGACCCAAAAGCATTTCACCGGAATACAACCGTTCTTTTCAACCCAACATGGCACAAAGGGGTTGTAGGGATTGTTGCATCGAGATTAATTGAAACCTATTACCGCCCAACCGTTGTGCTTACGCAATCGGGAGGTATGGCAACAGGCTCGGCTCGTTCGGTTCCAGGGTTTGACCTTTATCAAGCGGTTGAATCGTGCGCCGATCTTCTCGAAAGTTTTGGGGGCCATATGTATGCAGCTGGATTAACCATGAAGGTTGAAAAGGTTCAAAAGTTTATGGATCGCTTCGAGGAAGCGGTTAGCAAGATGATTACCCCTGAACTTCTAACGCCTCAGATTGATATTGATGAGCAGCTATCGCTTGATGATATAAATGAAAAGTTTTTCAGAATTTTAAAGCAATTCCAGCCTTTTGGTCCGGGGAATATGTCGCCAGTTTTTGTAACCGAGAATGTTACCGATAACGGCGAAGGGCGTTTGGTTGGCCCCGATAAGGAGCACATTAAGCTATCGCTAATTCATACTGATAAAACTAAGGTTTATCCAGCCATAGCATTCCAACTTGCCGAGCATTATCGTTCTATACACGAAGGGAAACCTTTCGATATTTGTTATACCATTACCGAAAATGTCTTTAGGGGCGAAACAACTCTTCAGATTAGGGTTAAGGATATCAAATTCGACCTTTACAAGACCGACAAATTTGGACAGCCTAGTAAAGAGAATAGTTTCATCTAGTTGCCTCCCTTAACTTTTATCGAAATGCTTTTGAATCAGTTCAAATAGCAATGTTTGATTTAATGGTTTGGTAAGGTAATAATTACATCCGGCTTGAATTGCCTTTTCTTTGTCGCCAGCCAAGGCATGGGCTGTTTGAGCAACAATTATTACATTTTTATTAAAATGTCGAATTGTTTGAGTTGCCTCATACCCATTCATCTCAGGCATTTTGATATCCATAAGTATCAAATCCAAATCAGAATTTTTGCGGCAAATATCAACAGCGTCAACGCCTGTCTTTGCATGAAGTATTTCACAATTTAAACTATCAAGTAAAATTGTGATATACAAATCCGACGGTTCGTCATCTTCTGCGACCAATACTTTTATCCTCTTAACGTCTGAAACCTTTATATCTTCTGAACTACTACCACCGTTAGGCATTTCTACATTTTCGTTGATATTGGGAATTGTAAAATAGAAAATCGAACCCCTTTGCTCCTCGCTTTCAAACCAAATTTTTCCGCCAAGCATCTCAACAAATGCCTTTGTAATTGATAGCCCTAAGCCAGCACCCTGAAACGCCCGTGAATCGCTTACATCGGCCTGAACAAATCGTTCAAAAACGGCTTGATACCTGTTTTTAGGAATTCCAATACCTGTATCCTTTATATAAAATTCAAGAAATTCCCCTAAGTTCAAACATCCTATTTCAATTGAACCGGAATCGGTGAATTTTATTGCATTTTTAACAAGGTTGGTTAGGATAGCATAAACTTTTTCACGATCAGTTTTAATAACTGCTTCGTTTTTAGATAGCGATGACTTTAATGTAAGCGCTATTCCTTTTCGCTCAACCTCGGGTTTAAAGAAATTAAGAATATGATTAATTTGCTCGTTAATATTAGTGTCGGTAATTGAAACCTTAATCTCGCCCGACTCTATCTTAGAAATATCGATAATATCGTTAATGATGTTAAGCATTCGCATTCCACTTTTTTCGATAATACTGATATACTCCTTCTGTTGCTCTCCTGATAGTTGTGGCTTTTTAAGAAGATCAGCAAACCCCAGAATTCCGTTCATTGGAGTTCTTATTTCATGGCTCATGTTAGCCAGGAAAGCCGTTTTAAGCCTATCGCTTTCCTCGGCTTTTTCTTTGGCTTTAATTAATTCTAATTCTGCTTTTTTACTATCTGTCACATCTCTGATAATGGTTAATATCTGATATGGTTCGTTCTTCTCATTTAAAATTAGTTTAGAAGTCGCTTGACGGTATATCCACTCTCCATTTTTATGCTGAACACGATACTCACCTTTACCTTTACCATCTATAAGTAGTTTATGCATCGACTCTTTGATAAATGGAATATCATCGGGATGAACCCTTGCAAATCCATTTAATTCAACCTCATCGGTAACTGAAAAACCTAAACTCTCATAAAAGGCAGCGTTTCTAAAAATATAATTTCCTTCTAAATCTGTTAAAACAATTGTATCAGGGGACGTCTCAACTAAAACTCTAAACATCCTTTCGTTTTCCTCAGCCTTTTCCTTGGCTTTAATTACCTCGAGTTCAGTAGATTTAATTTTTGATATATCGGTAAACACAGTAAGCATCGATGGCTGCCCTTGGTACTTAAAGGGGCTCCCGGCAACAAGAACAAACACAGGGTTATTCTCGCTATCAATAAACGCCTCTTCGGTCAGCTCAGCATATTTTTTATCACAAAAACTATTCTTTATTCTTTGCAGAGCAAGTTCTCTGTAATCTGGATGAACAAAGTTGATGGCTGGTTTTCCGATATAATCATCGAAACTTTTACCTTTTACAATTTTAAGCGCGGCGTCATTCATAAAAACAATCTTACCCGCAGTATGAATTATAACGCCATCGGGTAAGATTTTTACTATACTACTGTACTTAGCTTCGTTCTCTTCGGCAATTTCTTTAGCCATATAAAGTTTTTCATTGGCTTGCTGAAGTTCTTCGTTTAACGCTAAGTACTCTTCGTTTTGTTTTTTTAGTTTGTCTTCATTTCGCTTACGCTCAGTAACATCCTCAACGATTCCAACCCCCCCAATTACTTCATTCTTTTTGGAGAAGATTGGAGCAAAAATTATTTGTACAGGGGTAATTTTTGCTGCAGTAATTGAATGATAATCATCATAATAATAACCCAAGTTGCCCGATAAGGATTGATTTAGAGCCAATACAATATTTTTATCGGGCAACTTGCCCATATTAAGTCCAATAAGAACTTCCTTCGATGAGCCAATTATTTCAACAAATCTATCATTACAAGATATTATTTCTCCTTTATCGTTGTAATGAATTATGCCAAGCGGAACGTTTTCGAATACCAATCGATATTTTCTTTCACTCTCTTCAATTTGCTCTTTAGATATACTTAACTCAATATTCGTTTGAATCAGCCTATTATTAAGCTCTCCATATTCTTCATTTTGAGTCTCAATCTCCTCGTTCTTTTTCTGAAGCATCGCTTCAGCCTGCTTGCGCTCGCTTATATCGCTCATGAATGACTGATAAGTATTATTGGGCATTTTTCGCGAACGCATTTCTACAATAACTATCGAGCCATCTTTACGGGTTACCTCTCTTTCAAGAGTTAACGTCTCACCTTTGTCGAGCAAATCGTATCGTAATGGGATATTATTTAAAACAGATGGGGAGAAGAAATCTCTTATATTTTTCTTCAGCAACTCATCTTTGGAAAAGCCTGTAAGTATGGATGCTTTTTCATTTGCCAGAATGATGTTACCATTTGAATCTCCTTGAAAAAATGCGTGAGGAGCAAGTTCTAATAGACTACGATGGTTTTCTTCACTCTCACGCAAAGCCTCTTCGGCCATTTTC
>JBPXJX010000365.1:0-1711 GCA_051715525.1 Bacteroidales bacterium | reverse complement strand
TTAAGATCGATATATCCTGGCCTACCTTACTGTAGAATTAGCGGAATAACCCTTGATAATAATGATAATTTGTGGGTGGCTAATTTATTGGTAGATAACCCAATCTCAGTTCGTACAACCGATGGAAAATGGTATTCGTTTCCCTACGCTAGTACTATAAACGCTATTCGATATTCACATTTTGTATATTCACCATCGGGTCAGCTTTGGTTGACCCTTTCAAGTGGCGTTGGATTTTTTGTTCTTGATCCAGGGACTAACGTTGAATTAGCAAACGATGATAAGTATAGAAGGTTTAGCTTAACCGATAGAAATGGGAATAGCCTACCAAGTAATATTTTCTCAATTGCATTCGATAACGATGGCTATTTATGGGTTGGTACAAGCGAAGGGGTGTTAATCAGCTACAATCCCGATCAGGTTTTAGATGCAACAAAATTTGAAATGCAAAGGGTTAAAATCCCCGATGTTGTTGAAGGACTAGCAGCATACTTACTACAAACTGAAACAGTTACAGCAATAGCTGTTGATGGTGGTAACCGTAAATGGTTTGGGACTAGTAAATCTGGTGTTTATTTACAATCAGCCGACGGTTCTAAGGAGATACATCGATTTAATACTCAAAATAGCCCATTACCCTCCAACACTATACTCGATATAAAAGTTCACCCTACTACAGGCGAGGTATTTTTTGCAACCGAAAAGGGGATTATAGGCTTTATGGGCGATGCTACTATTGGCGGCGATAAGTTTGGTAAGGTCTATGCTTTCCCAAACCCAGTTAAGCCAGACTATGATGGAGTAATATCAATTGTTGGTTTGGTTGAAAATGCTACGGTTAAAATAACCGACATTAGCGGTAACTTAGTTTACGAAACGAAATCGCTTGGGGGTATGGCAACATGGGATGGTAGAAATTTTAATGGTAATCGTGTCTCTTCAGGTGTTTATCTTATTTTTTGTTCCGATAGTAAAGGTGAGGAAACAGCGGTAAGCAAGTTATTGTTTATAAAATAGGGTTTTCGGCCAAAAATTGTAAAAATGAATTTTATACACTTTTTAAAAAATAGAAAAGCAAACGGTTTAATATTGATTCTATTTTTTTGGCTATTACTAACAGCTCTTAATATAAACAAAGCGTATCATATCGACGATACATTTCACTTAGAGGCTGCTCAGTGGATAAAACAAAATCCGTTAAAACCGATGTCGGGGTTGATTAATTGGAACGATTCACCCGAAAAAATATTTAGTTTTAATCAACCTCCTCTATTCTTTTATATTATTGCATTTGCTCAATATTTGTTTGGTGATTCAGAAATTGCAATGCATCTTCTTTTGTCCATTTTTACCTTTTTATCGCTTTTTTATTTTTTTAGGTTGACATTGCTTCTAGAATTAAAACACCCAATAATATTACTCACAATATTTGCGTTTTGCCCTGCTTTAGTTGTTAATCAAAACTTAATGATTGATGTCCCAATATTGTTCTTAACTCTTTCTACAGCATACTATTTGCTTAAAGCGCAACGCACTAGTAATATTATTAACTATTTTAAAGCCTCTCTTTCGCTAAGTCTTGGATTGATGATGAAGTATTCACTTCTTCCACTTCTTATACCTTTGGTCTTTTCAATTCTAATTTATCGTAGGTATAGAACACTTGTTGTTGCTTTGATTCCTATACTCGTTTTAGGATTATGGTCCTTTA
>JBPXJX010000364.1:0-1195 GCA_051715525.1 Bacteroidales bacterium | reverse complement strand
TTGAACCAATAAAAGCCTGGATTATTCTGCATGTCAAAGTTTTGATATGCATTAGGATCATTGTCACAGTTTAAACAATTACTGATCTCATTGCCATTTGGAGTAATAGTATTATAAGGTGGAGCTTCGTTCACATCATTTAGGAAAAGTGTTTTTAAGCCATTTAATGGTATTAAATTGCCATTTGGATCAATAAAAGTTAACTTATCGTGAATTGGAACTGGGTCCCTATAAAGTGTACATTGATAAATATATGAAATTCCAAGATAAATTTCTCCATTGTGCCTTCTAAGAACAAATGGGTTTTCATGATGAGATTGTGCCAATAAGTATTTTATTTTAGTGAACCTGTTATAAGCCCAAACCCCAATTCCTAAATCATTTCTTTGCATTGCAATGATATAAATCCAATCATCTTTTGCAGCAATATACTTCATATGATTTTGGTATTTATCAAGTTCAAAAGGCATAATATCAGTCGTTTTGGTGTTGGGGTTATACCACCAAACTCTTGATGTTCCCCCGCATCCCATGTAAATATCATCATTACTTAAGTTATTTGCTATGCTCAAAACCGAGCCTCCTGCATTAATAGGGGCTGAGATATAAGTAGCTTTATAACTGTTCTGGTCAAATTCAACTATACCAGCTGGTGAAGCATTTCCTATGTAGAACTTTTTTTGAGATCCATAGTTATGAGTAAAATATGAACCAATATTTGTTGATGCTGGTATATTATTTCCGTTCATATCCTTTATTTCAATAATCTCATAGCTCGATGAATTCATAGAGTTTGATTGACCAGTATTGTCCCATTGAAATGCTATTAGTTTGTAATTATGATTAAATGGAACACTATTGCCAGTATGAAACCCAATATCAATAATTAAGGTTCCATATTTGTTTAAAGTCTGGGCTTTCCCTTCTAACAATATTGTGTTTCCGAGTGGATATATCCTCGTAATTGGTCGAGTAGTAGTTTCTTCCCCTAGATTGCCATATAATTTTATTTGACCTTTAATATTGTCATTTGCGAAATAGAATAACAATAGTATTAATATTTTTTTCATAATATAAAAATTATTAACGAAGTTATTTATTTAATTTAATATTTTTATTCATTTTCAACGAAAGAGAAACTTTATATAGAATTTTTGCAGTAGTAGTTGCTTTAATGGTTGTTCTTACTCACCAA
>JBPXJX010000363.1:0-6401 GCA_051715525.1 Bacteroidales bacterium | reverse complement strand
GATTTAAGTAATCGTGGAATAAGGTAACTGGAGAACCATCGATAAATTTAGGAGGGTTAGTCCTGTATTTTACCATCATGGCTTTAATCTCCTCAACACCTTCTTTACCCTTTAAAGTGATAGATTTTAGAAACTCCTTGTAAAGGCCAAATTCCTTATAAATCTCAAGCAATAACTGGTAAAGAGTTTTCCCGTTTTCCTTTGCCCAAGCCGATATTTCAGCAAACATAGCACAGGATATAACCGCATCTTTATCGCGAATCGACTCTCCAACTAAATAACCATAGCTCTCTTCGCCCCCAGCAATAAATGTTCTTTTACCTTCAAGTTCTCTAATCTTTTCGGCAATGTATTTAAAACCAGTTAAAACCTCATAGCTATCAACCTTAAATTTATGAGCTATATCTGTTAACAAATCAGTGGTTACAATGGTTTTAACAATATACTGGTTGCCATCCAACCTCCCCTTCTCTTTCCACATCTTAAGGATGTAGTAAATAAGAATTGATGCTGCTTGATTACCATTAAGAAGGATAAACTTACCCTCATCGTTCTTTACACCAATTCCAACCCTATCAGCATCAGGGTCGGTTGCCATGATGAGATCTGCATCAATTTCGTTGGCTTTATCGAGAGCCAACTTTAAAGCAGCCGATTCCTCTGGGTTTGGAGATACTACTGTTGGAAAATTGCCATCAATTACATTTTGCTCGGGAATACTAATAACATTTTCAAAACCAAATCGTTCCAAAATTCTTGGTACAAGATCTACACCTGAACCATGTATTGGCGTATATACAAGCTTTAAGTTCTTATGCTTCCTGTTAATTTGAGGAGATAAGGTTAACGATGTTAGAACATCGAGATATTGCTCATCAACATCGTTGCCAATAATTTTAATTAAATCTTGATTTCTAGTTGATTTGACTTCAGAAATACCCTTGATGCTTTGTACTTCAGCAATGATGTTTTTATCATGCGGGGGAACAATCTGACCGCCATCCTCCCAGTAAACCTTATAGCCATTATACTCCTTTGGGTTATGCGATGCTGTAATCACAATCCCGCACTGGCATTTTAAATTACGAATAGTAAAACTCAGTTCAGGAGTTGGTCGTAATGATTCAAAAAGGTTAACCTTGATATTATTAGCAGAGAATATATTCGCAGCAGTTTCGGCAAATAGTTTGCTGTTATTGCGCGAGTCGTAAGCGATAGCAACGCTTAGGTCTTTCTTACCTTTAAACTGTTTGTTTATATAGTTACTAAGCCCCTGGGTTGCCATTCCAACGGTATAAATATTCATGCGGTTTGTGCCAACACCCATTATACCTCTTAAACCGCCAGTTCCAAACTCTAATTCGCGATAGAATGATTCTACTAGCTCTTTCTTATCTGTCTCTATAAGCTTTGCAACCTCATCTCTAGTTACCTTGTCAAATGATTCTTTAGTCCATTGCAGCGCCTTTTCAAGCACAATCTGCTCGATATCCTTGTTGCTCATAACCTTGAATTTTTAAATGAAACCTTCGGTTTTTAGTATCTTAATACAATTATCAAGACTATCGTTCCATTGAGGAATCTCTAAATTGTAATGTTGACGGATTTTATTTTTACTGAAAGCGCTATACATTGGACGTTTTGCAGGTAGAGGGTAATCGATTGTTCCAATTGGAACAACTTTGCAATCAATTTTAGCCTGCTTAATTATCTCACAAGCAAAATCGTACCAGCTACATACACCTTCGTTGGAATAATGGAATATTTCGGGAATAAAACGCTTGTCGCCCAGCGATACAATTTCTAAAATAGAATTTGCAAAATCTCTTGCATAAGTTGGGCTTCCAACCTGATCGGAAACGACCCTTAGCTCAGGTTTTATCTTTCCATTTCGAATAATTGTTTTAACGAAATTCGATCCGAAAGATGAGTATAACCATGATGTACGAATCACCATGCCAATGCCTGAATTTAAAACGGCTATATCTCCCTTTAACTTGCTTATACCATATTGAGATGTAGGATTTGTAGGCGATTCTTCAGTATACGGAGTCTGAGATTTACCATCAAAAACATAATCGGTTGAGATATGAATTAACTTACAGCCGATCTCTTTACAGGAATTGGCAAGAATTTCAGGAGCAGTTGAATTCAACTTGGTAGCCAATTCAATTTCGGTTTCAGCTTTATCGACAGCTGTAAATGCAGCGCAGTTAATTATAAAGTTTGAATTAAGTTCCTTAGTAAAATTATCAACTGCTAAAGAATCAGTAATATCCAGCTCATCAATATCCGTAAAAGTGATATCAAGCCGAGGATATTGGGATGAGATTGCTCTAATCTCTGAACCCAGTTGTCCGTTTGAACCAGTTACTAAAACCTTTACTCTACTGTTTTCCATATACAAAATTCATTTCGGCCGTTGAGAACATTGGATTAACCTTATCCTTTGCCGAAACAATTGCTTTTTCCAAATCAATTTTCCAATCAATTTTTAGTTCAGGATCATTATATAAAATCCCCCTTTCAGCTTCAGGATGGTAAAAGTTATCACATTTGTAGTTAACAACTACCTCATCGCTTAACACCGAAAAACCGTGTGCAAATCCCTTTGGAATAAATAGTTGAAGTTTATTTTGTCCAGAAAGTTCAATGGAAAATGATTTTCCAAAAGTAGGTGAACCCTCACGAATATCAACAGCAACATCAAGAATACTTCCGGATATAACCCTTACAAGTTTTGTTTGAGCATAGGGAGCAAGCTGGTAATGCAATCCGCGGAGAACCCCTTTGGTGGATTTCGACTCATTATCTTGAACAAAATTGATATCCATCCCCTTTTCCTTATAAATCTGCTGGCTAAAACTCTCGAAAAAATAGCCTCGAGTATCCTCAAAAACTCTAGGTTCGACAATTAATAAATCGGGGATATTAGTTTCGATTAACTTCATGTTACTCTTCGTTAGCAATTCTTAAAAGATACTCACCGTACTGATTTTTCTTTAATGGCTCAGCAAGTGTTATAAGCTGTTCACGTGAAATGTAACCATATTTAAAGGCAATCTCTTCGAGGCAAGCAACTTTTAGCCCTTGTCTATCCTCAATGGTTTGAATAAAATTTGATGCTTGAAGCAAACTCTCGTGCGTACCAGTATCAAGCCATGCCATACCTCGCCCTAAAAGTTGTACACTTAATCTATTCTCGTTTAAATACAATCTATTCAAATCGGTAATCTCAAGTTCACCACGCTTTGAAGGCTTAAGGTTTTTTGCCTTCGATACCACATCGTTGCTATAAAAATAAAGGCCTGTTACTGCATAATTAGATTTTGGTTCAGCAGGTTTCTCCTCAATACTAATCACTTTACCTTGCTTATCGAACTCGGCAACACCATATCGTTGAGGATCCTTAACATAGTAACCAAATACAGTAGCACCATCTTTTAATTTTGCACTCTCTTTAAGAACCCCACCAAAACCATGCCCGTAAAAGATATTATCGCCTAAAACGAGACACACGCTATCAGAACCTATAAACTTTTCGCCAATTATAAAGGCTTGAGCAAGGCCATCGGGTGATGGCTGTTCTGCATATTCAATTCTCAATCCTAAATGAGAGCCATTTTCAAACAAGTCTTTATACAACCCAATGTCCTTTGGTGTTGATATGATAAGGATATCACGAATGCCAGCAAGCATTAAAACCGATAATGGGTAATAAATCATCGGTTTATCATAAATGGGTATAATCTGTTTTGAAATACTTTTGGTTATTGGGTATAAACGTGTACCCGCCCCACCAGCAAGAATTATTCCTTTCATTATTTTATGAGTTTACGATTTTTCTAAAATATTCGATTGTAGGAACAAGCCCATCCTCAAGTTTTATGGTAGGCTTCCATCCATTAAGAGATTTAGTTGCCAAAGTAATATCAGGCTTACGCTGAGTTGGATCATCCTTTGGCAATGGCATATGAATTAGTTTTGACTTGCTATTAGTTAGTTCAATAACTTTTTGAGCCAATTCAATCATTGTGAATTCAACCGGATTACCAAGGTTGATTGGACCAATAATCGAGTCATCTGTTGACATCATTCTGATAAACCCTTCAATTAAGTCGTCGACATACTGAAAACTACGGGTTTGCTTACCATCACCAAAAATTGTAATATCCTTGTTTTGTAAAGCTTGAATTACAAAATTTGAAACAACACGCCCATCGTTAACGCTCATTCTAGGACCATACGTATTGAAAATACGAACAATCTTAGTTCTAACGTTATTCTGCTCATGGTAATTCATAAAAAGGGTCTCGGCACAACGCTTCCCTTCATCGTAGCATGAGCGGGGGCCAATTGGGTTTACATTTCCCCAGTATGTTTCGGGTTGAGGGTGAACGGCTGGATCGCCATAAACCTCACTAGTAGATGCCTGCAATATTTTTGCTTTAACACGTTTAGCTAATCCAAGCATATTTATTGCCCCCATAACGGATGTTTTAACCGTTTTGATTGCATTATACTGATAATGGATTGGAGATGCAGGGCATGCTAAATTGTATATTTCATCAACCTCAACAAAGAATGGTGATGTTATATCGTGTCGTACTAATTCGAAGTATGGGTTTTTCAGGAGATGAACAACATTGGTTTTACTTCCTGTAAAAAAGTTATCTACGCAAATAACTTCATTACCCTCATTTAGCAGGCGTTCACAAAGATGTGATCCTAAAAAGCCTGCTCCCCCTGTTACAAGAATTCTCTTCATGAATTTTACTGGTTTATGGGTTTGCGACCAATGCTATAGTAGGTAAAACCCTCTTCGCTCATTTCAGCTGGTTCATAAATATTTCTGCCATCAACAATAACTTTGGTTTTCATTATTTTTGAAAGGAGCCTATAGTTTACCACTCTAAACTCCTGCCATTCTGTCATCAGCACAAGAGCATCAGTATCATTTGCAGCATCGTACTGATCTGTTGCATAAATAATGGCATTTCCAACTCGATGTTTAGTTTCCTCCATAGCAACCGGATCGTAAACCTTTACAATTGCACCTGCCTCGAGAAGTTTTGAGATAACCACCAGAGCTGGAGCTTCGCGCATATCATCAGTATTAGGTTTAAATGAAAGACCCCAAATTGCTATATGCTTACCTTTTAAGTCACCTTTAAAGTGTTTAAAAAGTTTATGGAAAACTATCTCTTTCTGTCTATCATTAACATTTTCAACAGCGGTTAACACCTCTAAATTGTAGCCATTCTCGTTAGCCGTTTTAATTAACGCTTTAACATCCTTAGGGAAGCAGCTACCACCATAACCTGCACCAGGGTAAATAAACTTACTTCCAATTCGGGTATCGGAACCAATTCCTTTTCGAACCAAATTAACATCGGCACCAACAATCTCGCATAAATTAGCAATATCGTTCATAAAGCTGATACGAGTTGCCAACATGGCATTTGCTGCATATTTTGTTAATTCAGCTGAAGGGATATCCATAAAGATAATAGGATGTCCATTTAGCAAAAATGGCTTGTATAGCTTCTGCATTAGTTTCTCTGCTTCAGATGATTCAATTCCAATAACAATGCGGTCTGGCTTTAAAAAATCATCAATTGCTGCTCCTTCCTTAAGGAATTCAGGGTTTGAAGCAACATCGAAAGGGATATTTACGCCTCGCTTATCGAGTTCCTGCTGTACTGCTGCTTTAACCTTTTTTGCAGTGCCAACAGGAACAGTGCTCTTTGTAGTTACCACAATATATTGTGACATATACTGTCCAATTTCTCTAGCAACAGCTATAACATGCTTTAAGTCTGCGCTACCATCCTCATCTGGAGGCGTACCTACTGCAATAAAAATAGCCTCTGCATCAACAATACTTTCTTTGATGCTTGTTGTGAACAGAAGGCGTCCATTATCGACATTGCGCAAAACCATATCATCGAGACCCGGTTCATAAATTGGAATAATTCCCTTTTTAAGCTTATCAATTTTTTGAACATCAATATCAACGCATGTAACATTAATTCCTGTTTCGGCAAAACAAGTGCCTGTTACTAAACCTACGTATCCTGTGCCAACCACTGAAATTTTCATTGCAATAAGTTTATTTTATTAATGGAATAAAGCGTATTTTAAATCTCAAAAATAGGTTTAAAAAACGAAAAAAATGTATGAACATTCATAGTTATTAAATGATTTTTAAATAAGATTAACTGTTTGTTAAAAAAAGGGAATATATAAGTTGTTAATAATCAATTTCGAAAAGTTCATTTCTAATTTAAGAATGCTTACACAACATGCCTTTTCTTTTCTATATTGCGATTTATTTGAAAAGTAAATTAAACTGATTATGCTTCATAGCCGTTTTTATTCAATATCTTCCAAAGGAATAA
>JBPXJX010000362.1:0-1852 GCA_051715525.1 Bacteroidales bacterium | reverse complement strand
AAGAATAGTTCTGAAATCGGGTTTAGTTCCTTCAGTAATGCCCGTTCGCTTAGTACAGGTTAAGCAATAAATTAATGTTTGATAAAACCATAACACCTATGAAAAGTTTAAGTATTAAAAGTCTTTTATTCGTAACAGGATTGTTCTGTGTTTTGATCTCAAGTAACATCAAAGCTCAGGATTTACAAACTGCTGTTAATCTAATTAAAAGCGAACAGTATGATGAAGCAGAAGCCGCTTTTAAACAGCTGGTCCAAAAAGAACCAACAAGCAAGAATTACTTCTACTTTGGTGAAACTTACCTGTTGAGCTACTTTGCTGATACCATTTCAAACTCTTTAAATGAATCTACAAATTTTGCTAAAGAGATGTATAACGCAGGGCTTAAAGCCGATAGCCTTAACCCTTTAAGTTATATCGGATTGGCAAAAGCCGCCTTTTTCCTTGGGAATGATAAAGAAGCCGATATGTACCGTGCAAAGGCAAGAAAACTACTTCCTGCTTACAAAAAGGTGAAAAACATTGCAAATCCTAAAGAGTATGCTTTCACATTGGCTAAAATTGCTGAATCTTATATTCGTAATGGAAAGGTTGATACTTCAAAAGCAATGCCTTTAATTCGCGAAGCGATTGCTATTGACCCTAAAAACCCTGATGTATTTATCATTGCCGGAGATTTATATATTGTTTTCAAAGATGCTTCTAACTCTGTAAAGCACTTTAGCATTGCAAGCAACCTCGACAAAACCTCTCCAACAGCTAATATGAAGATTGGTAATATTTACATGAGGGCTAAAAATTTAAACAATGCCATTCCTTACTTTGATCAGGCAATTGCTTTAAACGCAAACTACGCTCCAGCATATCGTGAGCTAGGTCAGCTATACTCAATGGCCGGGAAATATGATAAATCGAAAGAGAACTTCAAAAAATATCTTGAGCTTACAAAAGGAAATATTCCTGCAAAAATTCGTTATGTTAATGCTCTATTCTATGCCAAAGAGTATGACGAAGCTGTAAAGAATGTTGAAGAAATATTCACTATCGACCAAAAGAGGACTTACCTAAACCGTATCGCCGCTTTCTCTAGCTTCGAAAAAGATCCTCCTTCATACGATAAAGCGTTATTCTATATGGATCGCCTTTTCAAAGAGATGCCTGCTGATCGCATTATCCAAAAGGATTATACTTACTATGCAAAAATCCTTTTAAAGAAAAATGCAGACTACCCAAAAATGGTTATTAACTTCGATAAGCTAAATCGTGATCTTGATAGAAATCAGGAGAGGTACGCAAAAGCAGCCGGTGAAACAAAAGAAAAGTATAAAGTTCAAATTGACACTTTAACTAATCAGATTGCCCGATTAAAAGTTCAAATCGACGCTGATAATCAAGAGCTAGATAAAGCCTTTGTTGCTTATAAGAAAGCTTACGATATGACCCCTGAGGATAGATATTTACTTAACGATATAGCTGTTAGTTTATATAACTACAAACGCTTTATTGAGGCTGGAAAGTATTTCGAAAAATTAATTGCTTTAGGTAAAACCGAAGCCAACGATTATCTTCAAGTTGGTAAAGCATATAGCCAAGGTAAAAACTATCAAAAAGCAGACTCTTCGCTTGCTATTCTAATCCAAAAATATCCTGACTTTCTTCAAGGATACGTATGGATGGCAAATACTTATGCTGCAATGGACCCCGATAATGATAAGGGTATTGCAAAACCAAAATTTGAAGATCTTATTAAAAAAGCATGAGTTGATAGTGTTAAAAATGCTGGGGACTTATTCAACTCCTATCGTTTTATGGGTGGTTATTTCTTCGGCCAAAAAGATTATGCCAAAGCAAG
>JBPXJX010000361.1:0-5564 GCA_051715525.1 Bacteroidales bacterium | reverse complement strand
TCTACTCAAAAGTTAAAAGCCTTTATACCAAATGGATAGTAGGTAGTCTTTTGCTTGGTGTTTTGATTTTTATTTTTCCTCCATTGTATGGCGAAGGCTACTCAACTATTCAACAATTGCTCGATGGAAAATCGTTGGATCTTTTTAAAGGTAGTCCATTTGAATCGCTTCAGAACGAGTATTGGTTGCTATTAGTTGCTTTGCTGCTACTTTTGGCTACAAAGGTGGTTGCAACAGCATCCACAACAGGTGCAGGGGGAATTGGTGGTACTTTTGCTCCAACACTATTTATGGGCGGTGTTGCTGGTTTTTTTGTGGCAAAAATCATTAATAACTTTGTATTCTTTAAGGTTTCGGAAAGCAATTTTGTTCTTGTGGGTATGGCAGGAATGATGGCTGGAGTTATGCATGCTCCATTAACAGCTATTTTCTTAATTGCTGAAATGACTGGTGGCTATGCACTCTTTATACCACTTATGGTTACAGCAACAATATCTTTTTTAACCATTATCTATTTTGAACCTCATTCGATTTACACTAAGCGGTTAGCTGCTAGAGGCGAGCTTATAACACATCATAAGGATCAGGCAATACTTACCCTTTTGCAACTGGAAAAACTTATTGAAAAGGATTTTATTCTTGTTGACTTAAATGATACGTTGGGTAGTTTGGTTAAAATCATAAGCCAATCGAATCGAAATTTATTCCCAGTTTGCGACAAAAAGGGTAATTTTATTGGTGTTGTCTTGCTTGATGAGATTCGCGATGTTATGTTCAATGCTGAACTTTACGAAACAACATATGTGAGAGATTATCTCAACCTACCTCCTGCTTTTATTAATGTAAATGATTCTATGACAGAGGTGATGCGAAAGTTTGAGGAGACTGATTCATGGAATTTACCGGTTCTCGATAACGATAGGTATGTTGGTTTTGTTTCAAAGTCCAAGATCTTCTCAGCGTACAGAGGTGTTCTTGTGCAATTCTCAGAGTAATAAATATTTCAATAAAAAAATCGGTTATCCAATTCAAAAGTTATACTTTTGCGGTCAAAATTCAACAAAACTTAATATGGTACGAGATACACAAATATTTGATCTGATTGAGAAGGAACGTCTACGTCAGATGCACGGTATAGAGTTAATTGCTTCAGAAAACTTTGTCAGCACTCAGGTTCTTGAGGCTATGGGTTCGGTTCTTACTAACAAGTATGCCGAAGGCTACCCAGGCGCTAGATATTATGGTGGTTGCGAAGTGGTTGACCAAACCGAGCAAATTGCAATCGATAGGCTAAAGGAACTTTTCGGTGCTGAGTATGCTAATGTTCAGCCACACTCAGGCGCACAGGCTAATATGGCTGTTTTCTTAGCAGTGCTTAAACCAGGTGATACCTTTCTAGGTTTGGATTTATCGCATGGTGGTCACCTTTCACATGGCTCGCCTGTTAACTTTTCAGGATTATGGTTTAAGGCTGTTTCCTATGGAGTTAAAGAGGAGACGGGAATGGTTGATTATGATATGATGGAAAGAATGGCCATTGAGCATAAGCCAAAGCTTTTAGTTGGTGGTGCATCGGCTTATTCAAGGGAGTGGGATTACAAACGCATGCGCGAGATTGCTGATAAGGTTGGTGCTCTATTTATGGTAGATATGGCTCACCCTGCTGGACTTATTGCCGCTGGTTTGCTCGAAAACCCTGTTAAATATGCACACATCGTAACATCAACAACTCATAAAACATTGCGTGGCCCTCGTGGCGGTATTATTCTGATGGGTAAGGATTTTGCTAACCCATGGGGATTAACCACACCTAAGGGTGAAGTTAAGATGATGTCGCAAATTATCAATAGCAGTGTATTCCCTGGTATTCAAGGTGGTCCGCTTGAGCACGTAATTGCTTCTAAAGCCGTTTCTTTTGGCGAAGCTTTGCGTCCTGAGTATAAGGAGTATCAATCGCAAGTGAAGAAAAATGCTGCTGCTCTTGCTAGCGCATTTGTTGCTAAAGGTTATAAGGTTGTGTCGGGAGGAACTGATAACCACCTTATGCTAGTCGATTTACGTACTAAATTCCCTGAGCTAACTGGTAAAAAAGCCGAGAATACGCTTGTGAAAGCAGATATCACTATCAATAAAAACATGGTTCCATTCGATAGCCGGTCACCTTTCCAAACATCAGGTATTCGTATTGGTGCTCCTGCAATTACAACTCGTGGTTTGAAAGAGAATCATATGGCAGCCATTGTTGACCTAATTGATAAGGTTCTTTCAAATACCGAAGACGAGAAAGTTATTGGCGAGGTTAGAGCAGATGTTAATAAGATGATGAAAGATTTCCCGCTATATGCTTGGTAAAAGCAAACAAAAAACCTCGCGAAAGCGAGGTTTTTTAATTTAATTGCGGATCTAACTATTTCAATTTTAAACCTAGCATTGTGATATCGTCAATTTGATCGTACTTCCCATTCATCCAGTTATCAAGTGCTAATTCAATTCTGTATTTTTGTTGTTCAATCGGATACTGACTCGTTTCAATTAAAAGGTTTCTGAACCTTCTTGCGCTATACTTTCCACCATGATCGCCTCCAAATTGGTCTAGTATCCCATCGGTTAATAGGTAAATATAATCTCCTGCTTGAAGTTGAATATTTGTATTGTCAAAGGGTTGATTTCCCTTGTAATAATGACCAACAGGAAATCGATTTGCTTTAACCTCTGTTAGTTCTCCATTTCTTATTAAAAACATTGAGTTATAAGCACCGGCAAATTGCATCTCTTTTGTTTTATGGTTAATTACACAAAATGAAATATCCATCCCATCACGAGTAACAGTATCATCTCCCGATTGCTCTAATGAGGAAATAACTAATTCTCTAAGTTTTTCTAACACATGGTTTGCTTTCGTGTTATCGCTATGAGCAATTATTTCATTCAGAAAGGCATTGCCGAGCATACTCATGAATGCGCCTGGGACCCCGTGCCCTGTGCAATCAGCCAATGCAATCAACAGAAAGTTATCGATTTGTTTTATCCAGTAGAAATCACCGCTTACAATATCTTTGGGTCTGAAAATCAGGAAATTATCTATTCCATTTTGGTTAAGTAACGTTGTTGAGGGTAATAATGCTGATTGTATTCGACTTGCATACTGAATACTATCTTTAATTTGCTTGTTTTGTTTTGAAATCTTTTCGTTTTGCATCGAAAGAGTATCGCGCTGAGTAAGGATTTCGTTATTCTGCTGTTCAAGCTCATGGTTTTTATCAACGATCTCGTTCTTTTGCATTTCAACCTCTTCGGTTCTCTCTTTTACCTTTTGTTCAAGCAGGGCCTTTTGTTCTTTCAGGTTTCTTTCACGTCTTTTTATGTAGATTACAACTCCTAGTAAAAGGGAAATAATATAGACTCCATAGGCAACCTTGCTTCTCCACCAAGGAGGGAGAATGTTGATTGTAATATTTACTCCTTTGTTATTCCATATGCCATCATTATTGCTGCCTTTTATCCATAAGCTATATTTCCCGTCGGGTAGATTTGAGAATGGTAAGAATCTTCTGTTACCTAGGTCAATCCATTCGTTAGAGTCACCTGAAAAGCGGTAGGAATACCTATTTTTATTAGGACTGGTAAATTCAAGTGCCGAAAACTCAACGTTGAAAGCAAAATCGCCATATCTGAGGGTAATTTCATCGCCGTTTGTAACATGGATATTTTCTATGCCATCGTTATTCTGCTTTTGGAAAGATGTAAACTCTATTGGTGGAACATATTTGTTTTCAGATAGGTCTCGAGGATTAAAGGAATTGAACCCATTCATGCCTCCAAAGAAAATTTCACCATCGATACTTTTATACCTTGCGTTTAGATTGTATTCTTCTCCTTGTAAGCCATCCTCTTCGCTAAAGGTTTTTAATTTTCTATCTTTCTTCTTTAACTGGGATAGCCCTTTTCCAGTGGAGAACCACAGATTTTGATTGTCATCTTCAATAATTCCATACACATTGTTCGAGGCTAGCCCATCTTTCTCGGTGTAGTATTCAAATCTATTTTGTTTTATATTGTAATGATTTACACCTGATTTTGTTCCGATCCAGAGTGTTGAATCGGATGCGTAACAAAGGGTGATTACGTAATTATCGTTGATGTTGTTTTCCGATTGCTCATCATGCTTTAGGTTGGTTATATTATCCGCTTTGTAGTCGTATCTATCCAGCCCATCCTTAGTTGCAATCCATAAATTGTTATTAAAGTCGAGGGCTAAAGAGTAAACAAGGTTGTCGCTTAGTCGTTTGCCGCTATTCCCTCCGGATGTATAAAGTTTGAAATTGTTGTTTGCAAAATCGATATAATATAGCCCACCTTGAGTGCCAACCCATACATTGTTATTGTTATCTCTTATGATATCAAAAATTCTAACTCCCGTAAGGTTGGGTATTTTCTTCGTTTTATAGTAATCGTTAAGTCTAATAAATCGATTATTTTGATAAACGAAAATTCCATCGCGAGTTCCTATCCAAATTTCATTATTGTACTCACAAATTACGTGGACGTAGTCGTTTAGTAAGTGATTATTACCTGTGGTTAGTGTGGAGAAATGTTCAACCTTATTCTTTTCTCTATCAATAATATTCAAACCTTTACCCCAATTTCCAACCCATATTTTACCTTCTTTATCTTTGAATATTGATGCAATAACATTATCGAGAAGATCCAGTGAGGTTGCTTCGTTCGATTTGCGGTAAAGCTTAAATCGTGAATCTTTTAAATCAATTTTATCCAAGCCTTTCAATGTGCCAAGCCATAGGTTTTGAGACTTATCGATTATCATCGAATGGATTGTGCTGCTGTTTAAATGACTTGAACTAGGAATGTCGCCACTTTTAATGGTGTTGACAATATCAACCCTATCATTATCTAATTTGAGCTTTAATAGCCCATGATCCTGAGTGCCAAGCCAGTAGAAGCCTTTGTTATCTTCTATAATTGAGCGAATTATTGATGGCTTACCATCAACCAAGATTTGACTTTTAATAACAAGGTTGTTTTTTTTGTCAATAATGTTAATGTAACCAGTCATTCCAATCCAAATTCGGCCATTAATATCTTCATAAAGGGAAAGGATATTATTATCGCTTATTGCTATGGGTGAACTTTGCTTGTTGTATATTTTTTTTTCGTTGGTTTTTGGGTTTAGCCTAGTTAAGCCAAATGATGTTGCAGCCCAAATTTCGTTGTCATTATCAATAATAATAGGCAGCGAATACTCATCAACTTTGGAGTTTACCTGTGATATCCCCTTATAATGGGTAAGGCTACCAGTTTTAGGGTCGAAACGGTTGATAAACGGTGGGGTGTTTGTATAAATTGCTCCATCCTCGGCAACAACACAGCCATAAACATTATCCCTGTAGGGATCGTTGTTGTAATCCGGTTTATGGGGATGTCGTGTAAAAATATTGCTTTTAAAATCATATTTACACAAACCGCCCCTTGTACCTATCCAAAGGTTACCATCCTTATCTTCAGTTATATTGTATATCCAGCTGTGCGAAATGGAAGTTGTATCA
>JBPXJX010000360.1:0-2449 GCA_051715525.1 Bacteroidales bacterium | reverse complement strand
TATAGGACTTATAATATCAATATTTATGAAACCAAAGGAAAGCCAACCCTAAAAGCAAGCACATTTGCAATTCACACAAGCCAACGCACAGACCAAAAATTGCAAAAGAGCTTGCTTTGCCAACGCAGACAAAATTGTTTTTTAAAAATTTCCCAACGCTTCAAAAAAAAATAAAAATACACCGACACACAGCCCGACAAACACAGCAGACAATGACACGAAAACTCAATATTGACAAGGCATACAGCGACACGGTGGACAGAAGGCCAGCAGGTAACAGCGGTTTTGCAAAAAAGCGGGTTCAGTGGTTAATTGAGCATTCTACCTCGCATCAACTTTTGTGGTATGTTGACAGTTTAGTGCTCCGAAATCCGCTTCTTCGCAAAGCCGCAAAACGTTAGCGGTCACCCTAAGACGACACAGCACGACAGTCTGACAATACATAAATAAAAAGCAACGAAAACAAGAAATGAATTGGATACATAATTTAGAACTCTTAAAAAATCATACTTTCTCATCCAATTTCGATTTGAGAATTGCAGGACCTTGTGCTATAGAGTCATATAGGCAAATGGAAACAACATGTCAATTCTTAAAATCAGTTGGAGTTAGTTCTATAAGAGGTGGAGCATTCAAGCATAGAACAACCCCGTACAAATTTAGTGGACTAAAAGAAGAAGGAATAAATATACTATCCGACCTAGGTCGTAAGTATAATCTTACTACTGTTTCGGAAATTACTTCCGCAAGTCAGTTACAGCTATTCCATGAAAAAATTGATGTTATTATGGTTGGGGCAAGAAATATGAGGAACTATGACCTACTAAGAGAATTAGCTATAATAAACAAAACAATTATAATAAAAAGGTCTATGGACAGTAGTTTAGAAGATTGGTTATCTGCTGCTGAACATTATCTCTTTCATGGTGGTAAAGGCATAATATTGTGTGAAAGAGGTGTCAAAACTTTTGACCATAGTTTTAGAAATATCCTTGATATAGCCTCTGCCGCATACATTAAAAAGAACTTGCATATACCATTAATAGTAGACCCTAGTCATGGAACTGGTTACAAACAAATAATGGGACTAGTTACAAAAGCATTTTTATCAATTGGTTGTGATGGATTCATTGTTGAAACACACCCTGACCCTTGTGAAGCATTGTGTGACGCAGAACAGGCTTTGAGCTTTGACGAATTCAATAATTTTCAAATAGACATTAGATGATTCATATTCTGATTCCCAACATGAACAAAACAAGTATTGGGACTGTAATTAATAATTTTGTCAAACTAGATAAGCATTTCCTGTTCAAGAGTATTAATATCGTTGACTTGGGGAGTAAAAACTTTAAAGAATTATCAAAAACGAATTATAACCGAAGTATCAACTTTATATATAATAAAAATAAATTTTTTAATAAGTCGAAAGCAATTAACCTTGGTATTAATCATTTAAAAGACTTTCCGCAAGAAAGTGTTTTGATTTGTGATGCAGATATAGTCATTGATAAAATAACTCTAAAGTTGCTGTTGGAGCATGAAGCATGTATACTTGAAGAAGTAAAAGAGTCAAAAACTTCATCTGTAAGGCAGGCTTTTGGAATCATTAAAGTACGAATATCAAATCTACTTGATATAAATGGTTATGACTCTAGATTTGTTGGCTGGGGTTTTGAAGACCATGATATAATTAAACGATTATCCAAAAAAAACGCAATACATAAAGCAGGGCAAGCATTACACATTTCTCATGATGACGTAGAACGAACACAGAGTTATTATACCAACAATATTGAAGAAATGAGACAGATTAATCTAAATTACTTTAATGAAAAAACTACACGGTTAGGAACATTATCTGAGGATGTTTCTGATTATATCATTAGTCGTTTCTCTGTTTCTAATAATACAGTTGCTATATATGAATGAACTAACTTTAATAGTAACCTACAGAAAACGACCAAAGTTCTTGAATGTTTTTCTTGAACAATGGACAAGTTATTATTCAAAATTCTGCAACTTAATTTTTATAGAAAGTGCAGATAAACCTAGCAAGATAGCTTTTAGTAATGCTGAAAACACGATTTATCAATTCATTCAATCAGAATCAGAAATATTTCACAAATCCAAATTGATAAATATTGCACTTGAAAAAGTAAAAACAAAATACTTTATCGTTTACGATATAGATACAGTTTCGTACGACAATGCACTAGAAAGGCATTTAAAATTGTCAAAAATTATTTTACCTAACATTATTGTGGGTTATCGCCTTAATATTAGCCAGAAGAAATTTAAGCAAGGCATAAATGATATAAAGACAGCTTCTGTATCTAGTGAAAATAAGCCATCAGCCCTTCTAAAATATCTATTACACAACGAACGATTTGGCATAAATCCAATTTATCAAACTCAATTAGCAAAACAAATAAAAGGGTTTAGATCG
>JBPXJX010000359.1:0-1833 GCA_051715525.1 Bacteroidales bacterium | reverse complement strand
TATTTAGCATATACATATTAATTGTATAATGGCGCATACCAGGACGTCCTATGGCAAAGTAATCCCTGTTCTGCTGTCTTATATTTTGAAGATGTTGATTTATTTGGTTTTTCCCAGACTTTAAGGTAATGGATATATTGTTGGGGAGATTAGCATGCACTTGACCATGTTTAAGATTAATGTGGGCAATTACTACATCTTCAGATGAGTGATATTGAGGCTGTGTATGTTCCTGAAAATTCTTAGCTTGAACAGGATTGATATTTCTCGATATCTCAAAATTATTCAGGTGAAAAGCGGTATTATTATTTCTCAAGAAGTTAATCATTGATGTATCATAATTCATATTATTCCCGTGGTTTCCATTACCCAAAAGAACATTAGGGTGAGGCCAACCAGAGTTATGCAAATGACGATTTGGAACAAAATACACTTCTATTTTTTCATTTTTAAGAGCTTCAATAACATGAGAACAAGTTAGAACATTTGTTAAGTTTATTGGATTATGACCATTCGGTACGATTTGATTGTTTACTTGCTGTAAAGTGGGTAACGCTATACCGCTGCCCACTCTCCTTACACTTTCAACTATCTGCAAAACACCATTATTATAATGTTCTGTTTTAACTATATGATAAATAGCCCCTGTTAAATCATGAAGCGCATTTTGTACTTGTGGAGGTATCCCTGGAAGATTAAATCCTTCATCAACCAAATTCCCGTTAATAAGTTCATTATCCAGCCTTGCTCGTTTTAATCTGCCAAATACGAGTTGGTTTGCATTATTAAAGGAACTCCAAAAAGGATTGTTACGAGGAAGTACTTGAGTAACAGTTTGTAGCCTATTAAACATTGCAGTGAGACGATTAATTAAGGTTCCCGCATTCCCAACGGGTGGCAATTCTAGTGTCGTCGTAAAGTTTAGTAAATTCTGAGCAAAATTATTTAATATATTCTGATTTTGGTTAATATGTTGCGATAGAGTACGATAAGTATCATCAATAATACCTGCTGTCGAATTAGGTGCAGGATGAGCGCCAGCAATTCCTTGTAATTGCAAACTAAATCCGGGAGAAATTAATAAAATTATTATTGCTATTCGAGATAAAGTTTTCTTCATTTTCTCCACTCAAGTTATAAGGTCTCTTATTTTATATTATGGATTGTGTGTAAAAATTTTGTTAAGAGCGATGTATTTTGTATAAATTTTGGACTGTTGAATGTGTATGCATCGTTACTCAATTTATCAGTAAAGATGCCTTTAAAATACCTTATGGTTGTTTCAGCCAAAGATTGTAAGTGATTTCCGAAGATTTTTTCCAATGTGAAAGATATTATTTTCTTACAAGTATATATAAATACAACCCTAAACTAAGAACAATCACTGCCATGCCTTGATGAACAACACCTAAAGTTATAGGCACATGATAAAGCAAAGTTAAGACACCTAAGGTGGCTTGAATAAAGGTGGCGGCGGCAAAAGCAGTGGTAAGCTTACGGATATAATTCAAAGGGTTATGGTGCCAGATGATTCCGCATGTTATGAAAATCAAAATCACAGTCGTCATAGCTAACCAGCGATGCATCCATTGAACCAAAGCCGCATTTTCAAAAAAATTGAGCCATAAGGGCCGATAAAAACACCATTCATGGGGAATAAACTGTCCTTCCATCAAAGGAAATGTGTTGTAAATAAGCCCAGCTTTGAGGCCTGCAACGAGCCCTCCATATAAAATGGTTAGGAGAATAGCACAACAGCAGCTAACAATAAGCCATTTGGTCGGAAAGGTTTGAGAGGTTTTTTGAAAAGGAGTATGGCATAGAGTTAACCCA
>JBPXJX010000358.1:0-3476 GCA_051715525.1 Bacteroidales bacterium | reverse complement strand
TATTTATACATAACTACTTTGCAATACCATATCCAGAGAGCCGAACTTTTAACCGTTCATAATCTTCATCTAAAAGACTCGAAAAGTCGAAGGTCTTATTTTTTGTTGATTAGTATCAACCTAAGCCTCAAGCCTTATCCTTATTATCATCCTTAATACTTAATAACCTCTTTTACTTCCTTTGATTGTTTTTGGGCGATATCGTGATATTTAACTTTATGAAAAACTTTAGTTTGACTTTTTTCACCCCCACTATAATGGAAGAAGCTCACATTTTTAAGTAATTCTGATGAGTTTTGCTTTAATAAATTAGATTGGTTGGTTAGCTCTTCAGCTGTAGAAGCTGTTTTTTGAGTTTGGATGTTTAGTTCTTGAATTGCCATATTTACCTGTTCACTTCCAGATAGCTGTTCAATATTTCCTGCGTTAATCTCTTGGACCAAGGTGACTGTTCTTTCAATTGATGGAAGAGTATTTTCTAAGCTTTTGCTTGCGTTCTCAGTGAGTTGTAATCCTAAATGGGCAATTTTTACAATCTCATCAGCAGCAATTTTACTTCGCTCAGCCAACTTTCGAACCTCTGTTGCAACAACGCTGAATCCTCTTCCTGCCTCACCTGCTCTGGCAGCCTCAACAGCAGCATTTAATGCTAAAATATTGGTTTGAAAAGCAATATCGTTAATGATATTAATTTTTTCGGAGATACTTCTAATGGCGGTTAAGCTCTCCTGCATGCTTTTATTGGTTTGCAATATGCTATTTGCTGTTGTTTGTGCTATTCCCTCAGTTTGCTTTGAGTTAGCAGTACTTTGCGATATATTCGATGTAATCTCCTCCATGCTAGATGCCAGCTCTTCAGTTGATGCCGCCTGATTATTTGCAGTGGTTGAAAGTTCATCCGATTTTTCAACTAACCCATCGCTAATTCCAGCTAATTCGTTTGAGCAATGGTTTATAGCTGATACCGTTTTTTGCATCTCGGCAATGAGCGTTTGAATCGAGTGTGCTATTTGACCAACCTCATCTTTTTTAACCATTAACTCTTTTGAAACCTTAATATCAAGATTTCCATTAGCAAGTTCATTAATGGTGTTGTTCATCTCCCTAATTGGGTTGCGAACAGTAATTTTTGTAAAAAAATTTGCACTAACAAGCCAGACCAAACTCACTGGTATTGCCCAGTATAAAGTTGCAGCAAAACCTAAGAGCCCAACACAGTAGGCAACAATGCTAATTCCCATTGATGCAATAAAAACAGTCAAGGCTGTTGTATAAATAATTGTATTGCGATAAAGGAACCAAACAACAGCAAATCCAAATGGTATAAGTCCGAATACCACTAATAGAATATAGCTAACAATAGGATTCATAGCGTTTTTTTGAAATTTTAAGTAAGTTAATTACTTTTTATAAAAATACAAGGAGAACTGTTTTGCAAATAACAATTATGGATTTTTTTAATCTAAATGTTAATAAACGCACAGTTTTTTTTGTATTTAAAAATAACCTTAGAAAAATAAAAAAAGCGTAGTTGTATATCTACGCTTTGTCAATATTTTGTTTGGGGTTTTAACTACTTGCCACCACAATACATTTTTACCATTGGTTCGGCAGGCTTATATCCTAACTCAACCGCTTTTTTAAAATCGTCACAACCCCCATTATTTTCTTTCACATTCATACGCGATATACCACGATTAAAATATGCTTCAGCGTATTTTGGATCTTTAGCAATAATAAAATCGTAATCTGCTAAAGCTTCCTTATGTTGACCAAGTATTGCTTTTGATACTGCGCGATTATAGTAGGCCTGAGCAAATTCCTTATCTAAACTGATAGTTGTTGTGAAATCAACAATAGAACCTTTGTAATCTTGTGATAGAGCTTTTGCAACTCCTCTACCATAGTAAGCTTTTGGATAGGTAGAATGTAATTCTATGGCTTTATTAAACTCCTTTATAGCAGCTTTAAAGTCACCTTTTTTAAGAAGCGCTCCACCTTTTAAACCGTAAGCAACACTATAACTATTATCAATTTTGATAGCTTGATTGAGTACATCAATTGTTTCATCATACTTGTTTAGGTTGAATTTGGCTTGACCAAGATTGTAAAATATCTCCTTGTCTTTTTTATCCATTTCAGCAGCTTTGGTCAAATCGGACTCTGCACCAAGGTAATCCTGTATATTAAGTTTAAAACTTCCACGTTTTTTGTATGCATCAGCAGTTGCATTAGCTCCTTCAATCATCTTATCATAATCGCTTATGGCACCCATAAAATCGTTGAGGTTTGATCGTGATTCGCCACGGCTGTAATATGCCTCAAGGTTTGAGCCATCTAGTTCGATACTTTTATTATAATCATTTATAGCTTCATCAAAATTTTGAAGTGAAGCCATAATCAATCCTCTATTATAGTATGCTTTAGCATACTTATCATTAAGTTCAATGGCTTTATTAACATCTTGTAAGGAGTTGTCGTACTTTTTTAGCTTTCGAAATGAAACTCCCCTATTTAGAAAGTATTCAGCAACTGTTGCATCCTTTTCAATTGCTTTGTTGAAATCTAATATTGCAATAGAATCGTTTCCTAACCCAGCATTGGCAAGCCCCCTACAGTTGATGTAAATAGGTTTTTCCTTGTACCAAATAGCCTTATCAAAATTTGCTATGGCTTCTGAATATTTAGCAGAGTCGAGAAATATTTTCCCTTTTAAGAATGCACTTTCGGCAAATTTTGGGCGCATTAGTTGAAGGATAATTAAAACAGCCACAGCAATAGAAACTCCAATAATAACTACCTTTTTCATTGTTTTTTCGATTTTCAGTTAGAAACTATATCTATTAATTTCACAAATTTGGGTTAAAACAATCAATTTTAACAGTATTCAAGCAACAAATGTTTCAAAAAATTGAAATTTATATTAAACACTAATCGTTTGAATGAGTCTCAATAGATATTCCCGATAGTAAAATTAATAATGATAGAATTCATTTTTTTCGTTAAAAAAAATTGCAATCTTTAAAATCCTAAAAATATACCAAACCCTAAAACCTTAAAAACCAAAATGAGTAATAGTGTAAAAACCGAAGCATGGGGAACCCGAATAGGGTTGGTGCTTGCAATGGCAGGAAATGCTGTAGGCTTTGGGAATTTTCTTAGATTCCCTGTTCAAGCGGTTCAAAATGGAGGAGGTGCTTTCATCATACCCTATCTAGTAAGTCTTGTTATTTTAGGCTTACCATTAGTTTTGATAGAGTGGTCAACTGGACGATATGGTGGCTCTTTTGGCTATCACTCTACTCCACTTATGATGCGTAAGATGGGGAACAATAAGGCCATTTGGATGTATGTTGGGGTTTTTGGTATTTTTAGTAACATCGCCATAGCATCTTACTACTGCTACATGGAGAGTTGGACAATCTCCTATGTGTTCCACTCAATTTTTGGAACTTTTGATGGTATGCCCCCGCAAC